>NZ_JBFULE010000710.1:0-2692 GCF_056400485.1 Roseateles sp. P5_B10 | reverse complement strand
GTATTGCTGCGGAGGACGGGGCGGGGTGCTCATGCCCCTATTGTCTCCGCAGGCGCCTGGTCTAGCAGGGCCCCAGGTTGTCGGCCAGCACCTGCTCCAGCGGCGTGGCTGACACGCCCAGCAGGCGTTGCGTCTCGCTGGCATCCAGCAGGAACGGGCGCTCGAACAGGTAGACCATCTCGGCCACCTCCGCCATCATGGTGTCAGCCTCGGCCGCCTGCCGCAGCTCCTCGGCCGTCATGCGCCGCAGCCTGGGTGCGCCCAGCTTCGCCAGGCGGGCGGTGGCGTTGGCCAGCTCGCGCACGCAGGCCGTGCTGGACGGTACATGCCAGGCCCGGCCCCAGGACTGCTGCGATGTCGCCGCCGCGGCCAGCGTGGCCGCGACGTCCAGCGTGAAGCTCCAGCTGTGCGCGGCGTCGAGGTCGCCGGGAAAGACACTCTCCTCACCCTTCAGCAGCGCCGGCAGCACGAAGAGATTGAAGTAGCCCACCGACGCGTGGCCCAGGAAGTCGCTCGCGCGGACCTCGGCCACCGGGACGCCGCTGCGCCGGGCCAGGTCCCACATGCCGGCGCGCACCCGCCCCTTGACGGTATGGGGCGCCAGCGCATGGTTCTCGCGCAGCGGTCCTTCGACAGGGCCGTAGCCGTAGACGTTGCTCAGGGTCACGAGCCGGGCGCCCACGGCCGCCGCCACCGACAGCGCGGCGCTCCCGATCGGCGGGAATTCCTCGGGCCAGCGGTCGTAGGCCGGCATCGCGCAGTTGATGAGGGTGTCGACGCCCGTGGCGAGTTCGCGCATGGTTTGCGGGTCGTTGACGTCCGCCGCCACGTGCCTCACACCCGGGTGGGATGCAGGCGTTCCGCGCCGGCTGACCAGCGTGACGTGATGGCCCTTCGACGCAAGGAGGGCCGCAGTGTTCGAGCCCGTGGGGCCCGCGCCGATGACAAGGATGTTGTTCATGCCGAGTTTGTAGGGGCGGTGGGCATGTCCTGTCGCGCACGAAAAGAGCAGCGGACGGCACATTCGGGCACGGCCCCTCGGCGGCTGGGGATTTGGCCGGCCCGCTAGATTGCCGCCATGCATTCAGAGTTGATCAGCCGGAGCGGGATGGCGTTGCGGTCGCGGCACGAACGTGCGGGTCGGGCGCTCGCCACGCCGCTGGACCACCACCGCGTCGTCCTCCATCTCAGTGCCAGCACCAAGACGGCCTGTCTGCGCACGGGGCTGCCCTTCCTGCGCACGCGCGGCGACGTGGACATCGTGCCGGCTGGGGCCGCCGACGGGTTTGAGGCCCAGTCCGACTTCAACAGCCTGGAGGTGTTGATCGCCCCGTCCCGGCTGGAGCGGATGGCGGACGAGCTGGGCCTGGGCAGCCGGCATGTCCAAGTCGGCATGGTCCACATGGCGCGCGAGCCGCGCCTGCAGGGGCTGCTCTATGCGCTGGCCCAGGACCTGCAATCCGACGCTCCCTTTGGCGAGCACTTCCGTAACGGCCTTGTGCAGTCGGTTGCCACGGCGGTGCTGCTGCGCGCGCCGTCATCGCAGGAGGCGCCCGCAGCCCCGGTCCTGCAGCGCGTGCAGGACTACATCGAGGCGAATCTCGAACGACCGCTGTCGCTGCCCAGCCTGGCGCGGGTGGCGGGCGTCAGCCCGTGGAGCCTGCAGCGGCTGTTTCGCAGCGGCGTCGGCATGCCGGTGCATCGCTACGTGGTGTCGCGGCGTGTCGAGCGTGCCCGGCAACTGGTGCAGCAGCGGGCGGGGGCGCTCAGTGAGATCGCGTTGATGGCCGGCTTTGCCCACCAGAGCCACATGTCGCGCTGGATGCGGCGGCTGCCGGAATAGCTCAGGCCGCTCCTGCGTTCGTGACCAACCCAAACTGCATCGCCGCCAGCTTCGCATACAGCCCGCCGCGAGCCACCAGCTCTTCGTGGCGCCCAATGCGGCGGGTTCTTCAGCATCGCACGAGCGATGCTGATGCGCTGGCGCTGGCCGCCAGACAGGCGCTCGCTGCCCTCGCCAAGGAGGTTGGCATAGCCCAGGGGGGCCTTGGCCGCCGCGATGACTATCGTCTAGCGCCGCAAGAAGCGAACGTACGCAGGCTGGTCAACCGTTACCTCGCCGCCAACGCGTGACAGCGTGCCGTGCTCGGGATTCATACGAAAAACGGTGACGTTGCCGCTGTCATGATTGGCCGCCACCAGAAAGCGCCCGCCCGGGACGATGCCAAAACTGCGCGGCGTGTGCCCACCGGTGCTCGTCGCCTCGATGAAGCGCAGTGACCCGTCCTGCGCGTCGATGGCGAACACCGCGATGCTGTCGTGCCCGCGGTTGGAGACGTAGAGGAACCGGCCGCCTGGGTGGACCATGATCTCGGCGGTGCTGTTGCCTTCGGCCTTGGTGCCGGGCGGCAGGCTGGACAGCACTTGAAAGCCCTCCATCGCGCCGGTCACCGCATCCACGCGGTAGGCGGCCACGCGGGAGGTCAGCTCCAGGTTCACGTAGGCGTAGCGGCCGTTCGGGTGGRAGGCCATGTGGCGCGGGCCGCCGCCGGGCTCGGTGGTGGCGTAGGCAGGAACGTTCGGCGAGAGCCGGCCGCTCGCCGCGTCCAGCCGATAGATAACCACCTTGTCCAGCCCCAGGTCGGGCACGTAGGCGCGGGTCTGGGTCGGGCCGGGGTAGATGCCGTGCGGG
>NZ_JBFULE010000709.1:0-2710 GCF_056400485.1 Roseateles sp. P5_B10 | reverse complement strand
GCACCTCACGGTGTGCATCGGCGGCGCCTCGATGATCCCGCAGCGCGGTGGCTCATCCCTTGAACTCATCGAAGCCGCGGACAAGGCACTCTACGAGGCCAAGCGAGGCGGGAAGAACCGCGCCGTGATGCAGGAGCGCAGTCATTGATGGACCGCCGCGGGACGAGGGTTACGTCACCTTCTCGCTCGTGTATTGACCGTCAGTCGAGCGCGGCCAGGGCCTCGCGCCGCCAGCGCCGGCTCTCGGCCACCGCCCATTGCGCGAATGCATGGAGCTCGGACGAACCTTCTTGGTCGGCCCGCCGGCAGAGGTAGAAGCCGCGCCCCGACGACACCCAGCCGCTGAACGGCACGACGAGCTGCCCAGCGGCCAGCTCCCTTTCGATGAGGCAAAGCTGCACGACCGCGATGCCCATGTCGGCAACGACGGCCTCGATCAGTGCAGCGGCCAGGTCGAAGCCCGAGGCCAGTTGGGGCTGGCTCGCCTGCACGCTCTGGGCCTTGAGCCAGAGCGCCCAGTCGGCGGGATGGGCGCTGTGGTGCAGCAGCGGGTGCTGCAGCACGTCTTGCGGCCGGGTCAGCCGGGCAGCGCGCGCCGGGCGGCACACGGGGACCAGTTCGCGCCCGAGCAGGTATTGCGCGACGACGCCTTCGGGCCAGCGGCTGTGTGCGCTCGGCTTGGGGTTGATCCAGCAGTCGACGTCGTCGCGCTCGAAGCGGTCGTCGTGGCGCCAGCGGCGGAACTCGAGCTTGAGCTGCGGATGTTGCGCTTGCAACGCCGGCAGCCGCGGCACCAGCCAGCGCGCGTACAGCGACGGCACGGGCGCCATGCGCAGTGACGGGCCGGCAGGCGCCGCGTGCAAGGGAACGGCCCGTTCCAGCATGTCCAGGGCGGGCTTGATGCGGGCAAGGTAGCTGGCGCCCTCGGGCGTCGGGGTGACCTGGGCGCCGCCGCGCGCCAACAGCGCCAGGCCCAGCTCCGACTCGAGCCGCTGCACCGCCCGGCTGACTGCGCCCTGGGTGACGGACAACAGCTGCGAGGCGGCGGAGAAGCTGCCCAGCTCGGCCACCGCGACGAAAGCATGGAGTTCGGCCAGCGACGGCGAGCGAAAGCGCATCCACCTATTACATCACTGCATAGAGTGGGGAAAACTTGTCGATGGGCGTTGTGAAAGGTCGCTGGCACAGTCCGCTCGGTCCCAGCTCCACGTCCTCGATATGCAACTTCGTACATTGATCGCCGCCGCCGCGTTGCTGGCGGCTTCCCTGGCCCAGGCGGCACCCACGCCCCAGCAACTGCAGGACCTGGCGAAGCAGGAGCAGCCGGCGCTGCTGGAGACCTTGCGAGCGCTGGTCGAGATCGAGTCCGGCAGCAAGGACCTGGACGGCCTGGCCTCGGTGGMCGGGCTGATCGCCGGGAAGCTCAAGGCCCTGGGCGGCGAGGTGTCGATGATCGAACCCACGGAGGTCTACCGCATGGAGGACACGCCGGAGCGCCAGGGCCAGATGGTGAAGGCGCAGTTCAAGGGGCGGGGCAGCAAGAAGCTGCTGCTCATCGCCCACATGGACACCGTCTACCTGAAGGGCATGCTGAAGGACCAGCCCTTTCGCATCGAGGGCGAACGCGCCTACGGCCTCGCCATCGCGGACGACAAGCAGGGCGTGGCCACCATCCTGCATGTGATCGCGCTGTTGCAGAAGGCGGGCATTGACGACTACGGCACGCTGACCGTATTGATCAACGGCGACGAGGAGATCAGCTCACCGGGCTCGCGCGCGACCATCACGCGCACCGCGGCCGACCAGGACATGACGCTGTCCTTCGAGGGCGCCGGCGTGCAGGGCGGTGTGCGCCTGGCGACCAGCGGCATCGGCTCGGCCTATCTGAGCGTGGAAGGCCGCTCCTCGCACGCCGGCGCAAGGCCGGAGGGTGGCATCAATGCGTTGACGGAACTGGCTCATCAACTGCTGCAGATGCAGGACTTGTCGGAGCCGGCCACGGGCCTGAAGCTGAACTGGACGATGGCCCAGGCGGGCACCAACCGCAACGTGATCCCGGCCCAGGCCACGGCCCAGGCCGATGCGCGCGCCTTGCGTGTGGCGGACTTCGACCGCCTGGAGAAGGAGCTGCAGCGCCGCGTGCAGCAGCGGCGGCTGGCCGATGCCAAGGTGCAGCTCAAGTTCGAAGTGCGCCGCCCGCCGCTGGAGGCCACCGAGGCCTCGCGCGCACTGGCCAAGCGTGCCCAGGCCATCTACGCGGAGCTGGGCCTGCCCATGCAGGTGGCGGAGGTGGCCACGGGTGGCGGCACGGACGCCTCCTTCGCGGCGATACAGGCCCGAGGGGCGGTGATCGAAGGCCTGGGTCTCACGGGCTTCGGCGCCCACTCCAACGATGCCGAGTACGTCGACATCCGCTCCATCGCGCCACGGCTGTACCTCGTGACGCGACTGATCATGGAGATGTCGGGCGAGAACCCTTGAGGCAACCTGATGGGGGTCGTGCGCATTTGGGTGAAGATCCGCACCGAGTCCGGCAATGTGCGCGCCGCTCGACGTGGCCGCCTCCAGGTCAGGTCTCGGCCACCAACGGCTATTTCTCAGAGGAAACGTTCGGCAAGGTCATGACCACCTGGGGACGGATCGGTAGAGCGCTCGCCGCTGTTTGGGTCTGGCCTTCCTTCAATGCCGCGCTGTCGGAAAGGATACTGAC
>NZ_JBFULE010000708.1:0-2710 GCF_056400485.1 Roseateles sp. P5_B10 | reverse complement strand
GTGGTGGCCTGAAGCGCAGCGTGCCTACCCAGACCGCGCCACAAACGCCGCCCGCCCAGCAGCCTGCGCCCCAGCAAGCCGCTCCCGGCAAACAGGCTGCTGCAACACCCGCGGCCGCTCCCGCGGCGGCGCCCAAACGCTCCTGGCTTGGCCCCATTGCCGGCCTGGCCGCAGGCCTGGGCCTGGCCGCGCTGGCCAGCCACTTCGGTTTTGGCGGCGAACTGGCCAGCATCATGACGATGGTGCTGCTCGGCCTGGTGGCGGTCTTCGTGATTCGCTTCCTGGTGCGCCGCTTCGCCGCGCCGAAGCCGCAGCTCGCCGGCGCCAACGGCGCCAACTTCCGGGCAGCCGAGCCGGCGTGGAATTCGGCAGCGGCCACGGTTTCCGGCGCTGCCGCAGCCCCCGCGGACTTCGACGCCGCGGGCTTCGAGAAGCTCGCCAAGCAGGTCTTCATCCGCCTGCAGGCCGCCAACGACGCCGGCGACCAGGCCGACCTGCGCCGCTTCACGACGCCGCAGATGTACGCCAACATCCAGCACGATCTGCTGGAGCGCGGCGCACAGGCTCAGCGCACCGAGGTGCTGCAGCTCGAAGCCAACGTCGTCGATGTCGCGACGGAGACCGGAGAACAGATTGTCTCCGTGCGCTTCTCGGGCCTGGTGYGCGAGAAGAGCGAACAGGCCGCGGAGGACTTCGACGAGATCTGGCATCTGGTCAAGGCCGGTGACGGCTGGCTGATTGCCGGCATCCAGCAGACCGCATGACCCAAGGCATAGCGGGTTAGACCCGAGTCCGGGCCAGTCGAGAATGGGCGCTTCGAGCGCCCATTTCCTTTTGAGGCCCCACATGATTCGTTTGCGTCTTTCTCTTTGCGCACTCGGCACAGCATTGCTGGCCGCCTGCGCCTCTTCTCCTGCGCCGGCACCGGTCTCCACGGCTGTGGTTGCGCCCAATGCGAACCTGGTCATCCAGGGCATCCCGCCCGTGCCCCAGAGCCTGGTTGACGCCATCGGCCGCTACAACGACTTCCGCGGCCACGCCTTCGCCGACTGGCACCCGACCCAGCGCGAGATGCTGGTCAGCCACCGCAAGGCCGGTGCCAACACGGCGCAGATCTTTCGCGTGACGACGCCGCTGACCGATGGCGAGCAGCTCACCGACGGCATCGACCCGGTCGTGCGCGCGACCTACGAACCGCGCAACGGTCAGTACATCGTCTTCGAGCGCGCCACCGGTGGCAACGAAGTCGCGCAGCTCTATCGCCTGCCGCTGAACCAGGCTGGCGCTCAGCCAGTGCTGCTGACCAATCCCAACGAGCGCCACTCCATCAACACCTGGCTGCGCAGGAGCGGCCGGCTCGTCTACTCCTCGGTGCCCATCGACCGCACCGCCCAGGGCGGCACGCGCACCAAGATCACCACCACGCTGTGGTTGATGGACCCCGAAAAGCCCGAGGCGCGGCGCAAGCTGGCCGAGCTGGACGGCGGCGGCTGGTTTGCCGGCCGCCCCTCGCCCGACGAGCGTCTGGTGTCCTTGACGCGCTATCTGTCGGCCAATGAATCGCAGATCTGGATGCTGGACCTGGACAGCGGCGTGGCCAAGCAAGTCGCGCCGACGGCGGGCAGCCAGGAGGCCAAGGCCACCTACTCACCCGCCGGCTGGGCGCCCGATGGCCGCTCGCTGTGGATTGCCAGCGACCGCGCCGGCGAGTTCCGCGAGCTGATGAAGCTGGATCTCGCCAGTGGCCGCATCGACCGTGTCAGCAGCCACATCCCTTGGGACGTCAGCGGTGTCACGCTGACCGAGGACGGTGCCAGGCTGGCGGCCCAGTTCAATGTGGATGGCCGCGACGAGCTGCATTTCTTCGATGCGGCGACTGCCAAGGAAGTACCGGCCGCCGCCCTGCCGAAACTGCCCGAGGGCAATGTCGGCGCCGCTTCCTACCACCACGGTCGCGGTGAGCTCGCTTTCTCAATCAGCAATGCCCAGGGCCCGAGCCAGATCTATTCGCTGGGCACGGACGGCAAGGTCCAGCAATGGACGCGCGCCACAGCCGCGCCTGGTGTCGACACTGCCGCTTTCAGCGAGCAGAAGATCGTGCGCTGGAAGAGCTTTGACGGCACGATGATCTCGGGTCTGCTCACCGCCCCACCGAAGAAGTTCTCCGGCAAGCGCCCGGTGCTGATCTCCATCCACGGTGGCCCCGAGTCCCAGGCCAGTTTCGGCTTCCTGGGCCGCAACGCCTACTACGTGCAGGAGCTCGGCATGGCACTGATCCAGCCCAATGTGCGAGGCTCCAGCGGCTACGGCAAGAGCTTCCTGGCGATGGACAACGGCTTCAAGCGCGAGGACTCGGTCAAGGACGTCGGCGCCCTGCTCGACTGGATTGCCACCCAACCCGACCTCGACGCCTCGCGCGTGCTCGTCACCGGCGGCAGCTACGGCGGCTACATGACGCTGGCCGTGTCGACGAACTACGCCGACCGCATCGCCGGTTCCATCGACGTCGTCGGCATCTCGCACTTCGTGACCTTCCTGAACAACACCGAGAGCTACCGCCGCGACCTGCGCCGGGTTGAATACGGCGATGAGCGCGACCCGGCGATGAAGGCCCACCTGGACAAGATCTCGCCGCTGACCAACGCGGTCCGGATCAAGAAGCCCCTCTTCGTCATCCAGGGCAAGAACGACCCGCGCGTGCCCTACACCG
>NZ_JBFULE010000707.1:0-2711 GCF_056400485.1 Roseateles sp. P5_B10 | reverse complement strand
GGCGCGGCCAATCCGACACTGACCGTGATTCACGACCTCGCGACGGCACTCAAGGTCCCGGTCGGCAGCCTTTTTGACGCTCCGGCTGCTGAGCCGCCCAAGAAGACTCGGTCAACTGCGAAGACGTCTCGCGGCCGCGTCTCCAAGAGCTGAGATGAGCCCCGTGTGAAGGGGGCTGATGCGCAGTTGCGCCGCAAACAGTGCGGCCCGTTCCATGCCTGGCTTTGCTCACGGACGAAGGGGCGACGTCAAACCCCGGCCCAATGCCCTTGGACATTCGTGGGGACATCGCCGCGCAATGGCTTGGCGGCCGCCAAAGCCATTCCGACGCAGGCAGAATCCCGCGCCTAACAAACAACTTCCAGGGAGCATTGCAATGACGGGAAAACRCAACCAGCCAGAGCACAGGGCCCGATACGTGCTGCTGCCTGTTCAAGGTACGCACTCATCGGACATGAAGTCCGTTGGTGCGGCGACCCCAACCTACACGAGGACATTGAGGGCGCGTCTGAAGGCCAGCAGCGCGMCGACGAGCTCCGTTCCCAAGTCGATCGAGATCATCCATTCCGCTTCCGCCACCGGTGCCAAGCTGGCAGAGCTGAGCCCGCAGGAGCTCGCGTCGTTGCAGGTGCAGGAGCCGGCCGTGCGCGCCGTGCCCGTCGTGACCTATCACCTGACTCGGACACCGCGACTGACTGTGACTCGGCAGACGACCAAGGCGGCCAAGCCGCTACCCACGCTGCGCGTGAAGGTCGTCGATCAGGCGGGCAAACCCATCGCCGGCGCATTGGTGGTCGCGCTTAACGATGAAGATCAGGAACTGGGTGACGATGGGTACACCACCAAGCGGGGCGAAGTCCGGCTTCGGCTGCCCTCTGGTCCCCAGCTCGAAGTGCTTGCTGTCTACCCCGACCCGAACGGCCATTGGGGCCGCGTGGAGCGCAATCTGAAGCTCGTGGACGGCCACACGGTGACGCTCGACGACATCGACCYGTCTCACGACGACCTCGCCAACACGTTGTACAAGACGCCAAAGACGACCGACGGCGCAGGCGTCGTTGTCGGCGTCATCGACAGCGGCGTCGATGGCAACCACCCGCACCTGACTGTCAAGCATTCGCGTTGCCTGGTTTCGAGCGAAGGCGACGCAGGCGATGGCTCGCCGGCCACCGAGGAAGGCGAACATGGCTCGCACGTCGCCGGCCTGATTGCCGGTGCGCTCGTCGCTGGCACCAAGCGCGGCGGGCGAGCACCCGCCGTCACGCTGAACTCGTACCGGGTGTTTCCCAACGACGGTGGCGATGCAATCAACTACGACATTCTGAGAGCGATTGAAGCTGCCGTCGCTGATGGCTGCGACCTGATCAACCTGAGCTTGGGTACGAAGGTGCCCGACGAGGCCGTGCGAGATGCGATCTCGGAGGCGTACGCCCAAGGCACGGTGTGTATTGCTGCTGCCGGCAACGACGGGCGCCAGGACCTGCTGTTCCCTGCGCGGTGGTCAGACGTGCTTTCGATCACAGCGATTGGCCAGAAAGGCACCTACCCGGCTTCCTCGGTTGAGGCGCTGGATGAAATGGCGCCTTGGTCCAAGCTGGAGAAGAAGCGCTACGCGGCCAAGTTCACGAACATCGGCCCCGAAGTCAGCGCCACAGCGCCCGGCGTCGGCATGGTGTCGACGGTTCCCGGTGGAGGCTATGGCGCGATGAGTGGCACATCGATGGCGTGCCCTGTTGCGTGCGGCCTGCTCGCTGCGGAGCTGAGCCGCAACGAGGACATCCTCAAGATCCCCCGGGGTCCTGAGCGTGGTCGAGAGCGGGCCAGCAAGATCCGGGGACTATTTTTCGCAATGTGCAAACCTGCCGGCTTCGACAAGGAATATGAAGGCCAAGGCTTGCCTCAATAGACCGCTCCTGTAGAGTTCGTCCTATGAGCCAAGTGATCCTCCGCCGAACCAAGGACGCCGCTGTGTCCGCGGCGGAAGCCGTCACGGTTGTGACGGACACCGCCACGTGCGGCCGGGTGCTCAGCCAGACCGGCAACAACATGCTCGCCGAGGTTCCCCACACCCGGATCGGCGGCCTGTCTGCCCGGTTGCCTGGTTGGATCATTTCTGAGCAGATGGCCACTGTGCCGCGTCCGGACGCACGGATCAGGGCTCGGCGACGCTAGTCAGTCACACCTAAATAAAGGGACGCTTCGGCGTCCTTTTTTACACCTGCACCTCAGGAGATGGGGTAAATTTCCCAATTAAAGCGGAAATTTCCCAAAAATATTGGATTCGGAGGCTGCCGATGGACAACTTTTCCATCATTCACACCATCTGCAGGCTGGCGCTCGACTCGTCCTCGGAGACTGTTCGTCATCAGGTCACTCGGCTGTCGGAGGCGCTGGACAAAGACGGGGCCAACAAGGATGCACAAGCGCTGCGCATGCTGCTGGCATCCGCAGACCGGCACCAGTCGATGACGCCTCGGCGCCTGGTTCAGTCCAAGTCTTCGGTCGGCCTGCCAGGCGAAGTCTTGCTGTCGACCACGCAGCTGCCAGCGGATCGCGAGACGGGTGCGAGGTTGCTTGACGTCACATTCCCAGGCGAGGGGCGCCCATCGCCGCTCATGYCCGCCTCGCTGGAGCGGGCCATTTCAATGCTGCGATCGGAATGGCAGCACCAGCGAGAACTTGCGCAGGTCGGCTCGTCGCCAGCCATGTCC
>NZ_JBFULE010000706.1:0-2718 GCF_056400485.1 Roseateles sp. P5_B10 | reverse complement strand
GGCATGGACAAACCCATCCTGCTGCCGACCAACGAATCCGCGCCGCTGCTTGCCTTGGCCCTGCAGCAGCCGGGCGAGGTGCTGCGCGACGGCGGCCGCTATGGCAACTTCTCAGGCCCGGGCTTTCGCAAGGCTTTGTCCTTCTACCTGGAGCGCTTCCAGCGCGGCGAGGCGCCCGGCGTCAGCGAGGTGCAGATCGGCAACCTCTGGCAGGAGTTCGGCCGCGGCAACTTCGCCTTCTACATGTCGGGGCCCTGGGACATCGGCGAGTTCAAGCGCCGCCTGCCGGCCGAACTGGCCAATGCCTGGACCACCGCCGAGCTGCCTGGCCCGGACGGCCCCGGCGTTTCCATCGCCGGCGGCGCCAGCCTCGCCATGTTCAAGCGCTCGCGCCACAAGCCCGAAGTCTGGGCGCTGATCAGCTACCTGAGCCGGCCCGACGTGCAGCTCGAGTTCTACCGCCTGACGGGCGACCTGCCGGCGCGGCGCGGTGCCTGGGCCCTGCCTTTGAACGGCGCCACGCTGGCCGAGGACCGCCACGCCGCCGCCTTCCGCCGCCAGCTCGAGCGCGTGCGCGCGGCGCCGGCCGTGCCGGAATGGGAGCGCATCGAGAAGGAGATGCAGCTCGCGGCCACGCGCGCGGTGCACGGCGTGACCGACCTCGACACGACGGTGCGTTCGCTGGATGCCCTCGTCGACGGCATCCTGGAAAAGCGCCGCTGGATGCTGGACCGAAAGACCGCCGCATGAAGCACAGTGGTCGCGAATCCCTCGCCGCCTGGGCCTTCGCCGCCCCGGCGCTGATCGTCATCGCGCTGTTCTTTGGCGTGCCCGTCTTCGCCGGCCTTGCGTTGAGCCTCACCGATTTCGACATCTATGCGCTGGCCGACCTGCGCAACCTGCGCTGGCAGGGCTGGGACAACTATGTGCACGTGTTGAGCCTGCCGCTGTTCTGGAAGGCGCTGGGCAATACCCTCTACTTCGTCGTGCTCGGCGTGCCGCTGTCGATCGGCGTGTCGCTGGCCGCGGCCGTGCTGCTGCAGTCGAAGCTGGTGCGTTGCAAGCCGCTGCTACGCACGGCACTGTTCGCCCCCGTGGTGACCACGCTGGTCGCCGTCGCCGTCATCTGGCGCTATCTCTTTCACGTCAAGTACGGTCTGGTGAACTACACGCTGCAGTCCCTGGGCCTGGACCCCGTCGACTGGCTGGGCGACCCGCACTGGTCCATGCCCACCATCATCCTGTTCGCCGCCTGGAAGAACTTTGGCGGCAACATGATCATCTTCATCGCGGCGCTGCAGGCCGTGCCCCACGACCTGTACGAGGCCGCGCGGCTGGACGGCGCGCGCAGCTGGGCCCAGTTCCGCTACATCACGCTGGCCAGCATCGCGCCGACGCTGCTGATGGTCACCATCCTGACAACGGCCGGCTATTTCCAGCTCTTCGCCGAGCCCTATGTGATGACCCAGGGCGGGCCACTGCAGAGCACGGTCAGCGTGCTCTACCTGATGTACGAAGAGGGCTTCAAGTGGTGGAACCTGGGCCTGGCCTCGGCGGTGGCCTTCGTGCTCTTCGTCGTCATTGTGGTGGTCAGCAAGGGCCTGATCGCTGTGCAGCGCCGGCTGACGGGGGAGGGCGCATGAAGCCCAGGAGCCTTCTCATCAACGGCCTGCTGTGGGCCTTTGCGGCGCTGGCGGCCTTCCCGCTGGTGTGGATGGTGTGTGTGTCGCTGATGCCGGCCGGCAGCGCCTCCAGCCTGCCGCCGCCGCTGGTCCCGCACGACCCGACGCTGGTGCACTACCGCCAGTTGCTCGGCGACGGTGGCTTGAAGCGAGCCTTCGTCAACAGCCTGGGGCTGGCCGTGGTGAGCACGTTGATGTCGGTGAGCTTCAATACGCTGGCGGGCTACTCGTTCGCCAAGCTGCGCTTTCGCCACCGCGAGCGGGTGTTCGGGCTGCTGATCGCGGCGCTTGTCATCCCGGGGCAGGTGGCGATGCTGCCGCTGTTCCTGATGCTCAAGGGCATGGGCCTGGTGAACACATGGATGGGCGTGCTGATTCCCAGCATGGCGGGGATCTTTGGCATCTTCCTTGTGCGGCAGTACGCGCGAGGGGTGCCGGATGAATTGCTGGAGGCGGCTCGGTTGGATGGGGCAGGGGAGGGGCGCATCTTCTGGAACATCGTGCTGCCGACGTTGAAGCCGGTGTTGGTGACGCTGGCGGTGTTTGCCTTTTTAGGAAGTTGGAACGACTTCATGTGGCCGTTGATCGTGTTGACGGATGGCGAGATGCACACGCTGCCAGTCGCATTGGCTGCGTTGTCGCGGGAGCATGTGAACGACAGCGAGCTGATGATGGCGGGGGCGGTGATCACCGTGCTGCCGGTGCTGGGGTTGTTTGTGGCGCTGCAGAGGTATTACATGCAGGGGCTGTTGATGGGGAGTGTGAAATGACGGCCCGTTGCAGTGGCTTTGTGCCTATGCCCAGCCGGGAGTTCGCCCCGGCGGGCGACCTTCTTTTTGAGCGACCAAAAAGAAGGCAAAAAGTCGCCCCTGCGAAACCGCCCCWGCGGGGTTCCCTGCGATGCTCTGAACCCGGGGCCGCGCCCAACTCACTTCGCTACGCTGCGTTCAAACAAAGGGGCGCGAAGTCAGAGCTTGAGGCTCGCTGCGCTCGCGCCCCGGGCTCCTGCGCTTCTCGGCGGTTTAGAAGGGGAGGC
>NZ_JBFULE010000705.1:0-2720 GCF_056400485.1 Roseateles sp. P5_B10 | reverse complement strand
CCCAATGGCGGTCCGAGAGGGACTGATGCCAATTCGTCGGCACGAAAAGCGCCAGGCCAAGTTGCGTCGCCAGTCCGTAGCGATCGACGATCACTCGCATGGCATTCAACAACGGCTGCTGCGGCATGGACATGAAAAGGTAGCGCGGCTTGGCCATTGCGTAATTTCGTCAGAGTGACGGCGATCTGGATGGTAGGGCGGTTGACCTGCCCTGCGATTTCGAGACAGTAATTCCTAGAAGACGGCGGTTGCAGGTCTTGACGGAGTTGCTGCTTGACGTAATGCCGGCGCTGGCGATCCACTCAAGGATGGCCTGGCTGACGAACTCCGGCCCATTGTCCGAGCGCATGAACAGCGGCGCCCCGTGGGCGCTCACCAGCCGCGGCAGGACTTCGATCAGCGCTTGGAGCGGATCGAGCCGGCCACATTGATGGCCAGGCACTCCCGGGTGTACTCGTCGATGACGGTCAGGCACTTGAGCTGCTGGCCGGTGGCCGTCGTGTCGAAGACGAAGTCATAGGCCCAGACCATGTTGGCCTTGAAGGGGGTGTGCAACCGCGGACGTGTGGACGCAACGCGTTGCGCGAGCGCTTCCTGGGCACCAGCGGGCCCGCCTGGCGCCACAGCCGATGCGTGCGCGACCAACTCAGCTCGAAGCCGCGCCGGCGCAGGAGGATGTGGATGCGGCGGTAGCCGTGGCGCGGGTACTGGGCCGACAGCTCCTTCATTGCATCGATCACCGGCGCATCCTTGGCAGGCAGACGCGGCTGGTAGCTCGGTGCGGCCCGCGACATGCCGATGAGCCCGCAGGCCCGACGCAGGCTAAGTAAGCGTGGCCTCACGGCCCTCTGGCATGGCGATGGCGGCGTGAGCAAGATCGGCTGATCCTGAGCACCCGAGATGGTGTGCATCAGGCATCGCTACCGCACACCATGGCCGATCAAGACACACCCTCCAGGCGCCGCCGGCGCGACCACAGCCCAGAACTCAAGCGCGAGTTGGTTCGGCAATGCCTGCTGCCCGGCGCGTCGGTCTCCAGCATCGCGATGGCGCATGTCATCAACGCCAACCTGGTGTTCAAGTGGCGGCGAGAGCATTGCGCTGCCGAGGCCGCCGACGCAGGCCCCGCGCAAGCCTCAGCGCCGTTGCTGCTGCCCATCACGCTCGCCTCGGCCACGTCGAGCGACACATCGATGTCGCCGCCACCGGTGTCGACATCGAGCACGACTCGGACCAGCACCGGCAGCATCGAATTCGACTTCGCCGGTGCTCGGCTGCGACTGCGTGGCGCCGTCGACCAAGAGAGTCTTGTCGCGCTGCTCACCGCGTTGCGCAGCCTCGCATGATCGGCCTTCCATCGGGCACGCGCGTGTGGCTCGTCGCCGGTCACACGGACATGAGGAAGGGCTTCGACGGCCTGGCCGCCGTGGTGCAGACGGCGCTGGCTTCGAATCCGTTCGATGGCCATGTCTTCGTCTTCCGCGGCCGACGCGGCGACATCATCAAGGTGCTGTGGTTCGACGGCCAGGGACTGATGCTGCTGGCCAAGCGTCTGGAGCGCGGTCGCTTCGTCTGGCCTCAAGCCGTCGACGGCCGTGTTGCCCTGAGCGCGGCACAACTGTCGATGCTGCTGGAAGGCATCGACTGGCGCATGCCGACTCGCACGAGCTCACCTCAGTTGGCTGCGTAGGCAGTGTCTTCTCGGGAGTGATCCCAATGCACGCGCGCTGACCCTGTCGCACACTGAGGTCCGTGCCGCAAGACACCGATCCGATCAGCCAACTGCCCGACGACGCGCAGCTGCTTAAGCAGCAACTGCGGGCCAGCGCGAGCGAGGTGCAGCGGCTCAAGCTGATGGTCGACAAGCTCAAGCTGCAACTGGCACGCCGCGTGCGCGCGCAGTTCGGCGTCTCCAGCGAGCGATTCGATCTGCAGGCCAGCCTCATCGAGCCGGTGGCGTTGGAGCAGTTGTCCGTGCGCAAGCCCACCACGCCGGCCGCCAATGCCGGCAGCGTCGACCGCAGCCTGCCAGAGCACCTGCCGCGCGAACAGCGCGAGGTGCGGCCCGCCACCAGCGCTGCGCATCACGACGCTGCAGGCCAGTCCTGCGGCTGCACCTCCTGCGGGGGCCGACTGCGCAGCATCGGCGCCGACGTGTCTGAGCACCTGGAGTACGTGCCGGCGCGCTTCAAGGTCATCCGCACCGTGCGGCCCAAGTTGGCGTGCACGAAGTGCGAGGCCATCTTCCAGGCCAGTGCACCAAGTCGGCCGATCGCGCGAGGCCTGGCAGGGCCAGCGCTGCTGGCCCACGTGGCGGTGTCCAAGTATTGCGATCACTCACCGCTGCATCGCCAGAGCCGCATCTACGCCCGCGAAGGCGTCGACATCGACCCCAGCATGATGGCCGGCTGGGTGGAGCAGGTGCACACCTTGTTCGATCCGCTGGTCGCGGCCTTGGGCCGACACGTTCTGCACGCGGCCAAGGTCCATGCTGACGACACGCCGGTCAAGGTGCTGGCGCCAGGCGAAGGCAAGACCCGCACGGGCAGGCTGTGGGTCTACGTGCGCGACGACCGGCCCTCGGGCGACAGCGCGGCGCCGGCCGTCTGGTTCCGCTACTCGGCCGACCGCAAGGGCGAGCACCCGCAGCGCCACCTGCGCGACTTCCGCGGCATCCTGCAGGCTGATGCCTACGGTGGATGGAATGCCCTCTACGACGG
>NZ_JBFULE010000704.1:0-2726 GCF_056400485.1 Roseateles sp. P5_B10 | reverse complement strand
GTCTACCTTTACGGCTTAGCCGCGGCACCATTCAAGCGAGGCCGTGCGCGGGTCGCCATCCTGCTCGCCCTGCCCGTGCTGGCCGCCAGCGGTGCCCCCGCCGTGGCTTGCGYCCTCGGCCTGCTCGGCCTGCTGCTGAACCACCGCTCCAGCCATGACGAGGCCAAGGCCCAACGGGTCTGGCTGCTGGCCTCGCTGACGCTGGCGGTCCTGGCGGCCTGGGTCTTCAATGGCTGGGCCTGGCGTGTCCTGCCCGGCATCCAGTTCGCCTCGTTGTTGAGCCTGCTGGCCTGGTTCTGCTGGCCGTCGGGGCCCCTGGCCTTGTGGACGCTGTGGCGCTGGCGCCGCCACGGCCTGCGCCGCCACATCACGGTGCCCGCCATTGCACTGCTGGTGCCGCTGGCTGCCTGCATCTTGATGGACGCTTCCGAGCGGGCGCTGCTGCTGGCTTTGCCGTCGCTGGCCATCCTGGCCGCCTTCGCGCTGCCCACACTGCGCCGCAGCGTCTCGGCAGCAGTGGACTGGTTCTGCGTGTTCATCTTCTCGGCGGTGGCGCTGTTCGGCTGGCTCTACTACGTCTCCATGCACACCGGCTGGCCGGCACGGCCCATGGCCAATCTGCGTCGGCTGGCCGAGGGCTTCGAGCCGCACTTCAGCCCGCTGGCCCTGCTGTTTGCCATCGCCGCGACGCTGTCCTGGCTGGCCCTGGTGCGCTGGCGCACAGCCCGCCATCGCCATGCGCTATGGAAGAGCCTGGCCCTGCCGGCCGGCGGCGTCGCGCTGGGCTGGCTGCTCGTCATGAGCCTGCTGCTGCCGCCGCTGGACTACGCGCGCAGCCTGGCGCCGCTGGTGGCTCGGCTGAAGACGCGCGTGCCCGTCGATGCCAATTGCCTGGCCGCAACGGGCCAGAACCTCGCCACGCTGGCGGCACTGGAATGGCATGGCGGCTGGCAGGTGAAAGGCCGCGGGCCTCTGAATGCATCAGGATGCAGTCATGCCGTGATCAGCGCGGGCCAGCCGACGCCCAAGGGCTGGCAGGTCGTTGCGCAGGTGAAGCGACCGACGGACCGCAGCGGCAGCGCCGGCCTGGTCCTCTTGAAGCGTCAATGATCTGACAGGGCCGCTGCGTTGAAAGCCGCCTCATCGCCCAGCGCCGAATCGCTGGCCTGGCGCACACGCGCGGCCGGGAAGACGAGACGGAATCGCGAGCCCTTGCCAACGTCGCTCTGGATCATCAGCTCGCCGCCGTGGCGCTGCATGACATGCTTGACGATGGACAGGCCCAGGCCCGTGCCACCGGTCTCGCGCGAGCGGCTGCCGTCGACGCGGTAGAAACGCTCGGTCAGGCGCGGAATGTGCTCGCGCGAAATACCCAGGCCGGTGTCGATGACGGTCAGCTCGCCGTTGCCTCCTTCGAGCAGCCGCCAGGCCACCTCGACCTCGCCGCTGTCCGGCGTGTAGCGCACGGCGTTGGTCACGAGGTTGGCGATGGCGCTGAGCAGCTCGCTCTCGATGCCGGCCAGCTCAACGTTGGTCTCCGGCCTCAGGTGCAATTGATGCCGCCCGGCCGACAGCACCTCGGCATCCGCGGCAATGCGCAGCAGCAGGCCATCCAGGCCCACCCAGCGGTCCGGCGCGGGGCGCGGACTGCCTTCGAGCTGGGCCAGCGTCAGCAGGTCGGCCACGAGGGTCTGCATGCGCTGGGTCTGCTGGTTCATCAGCACCAGCACGCGTTCGCGCTCGACAGCCGTCAGCGGCAGCGAGTGCATGGTCTCGATGAAACCGGACAGCACGGTCAGCGGCGTGCGGATCTCGTGCGACACATTGGCGACGAAATCGCGCCGCATGGCTTCGGAGCGCACGCGTTCGGTGACGTCCAGCGACAACACCAGGCGCATGCCCTCGCCGTATTCGCGCACGATGATGGACAGCGTGCCCGGCCCGCGGCCATTGCCCAGCACCAGGGATTCGGCAAAGTTGCCGGCCTGCAGGTAGGCGACGAAGGCCGGCGCACGCACGAGATTGGTAATGCGCTGGCGCAGGTCGCGCTGCGGGTCCAGCGAGAAATGGTCGGCCGCAACGCGGTTGCACCAGACGATCTGCTCCTGCGGGTCCAGCATCAGCACGCCATTGGGCGAAGCCTCGATGGCGGACAGGAACTGCTCCAGTTCCAGCCGGGCGCGCGCCACGCTGCGATCGCGGTCGCGCACGGCGCGCTCGATGCGGTAGCCGACCTCGCCCCACAAACCGGTGTCGCGCGGCGCGTTCTCGAGCTGGTTGCCGCGCAGCCAGCTCAGCAGGCGATGGCCCCGCACCGCGTCGACCAGCAGGGTCAGCACGACGCCGCTGACGACACCGATGCCAAGGCCCAGGCTGTCGATGCCAGTCGTCGTACGAACCACCACGCCAATGACAAACCCGATCAATGCGGCCACGAGGGCCATCAGCAGTCGGGGCAATAACCAGGTCATGTAGGGCGGGAAAAGCTCAAGCGGAGAGCGCGCTGCTCTGTTGGGTCAGTCGGTAACCGGCACCGCGGACGGTCTCGATCATGCGCGCGCATTGCACGCGCTCCAATGCTTCGCGCAGGCGCTTGACGTGGACGTCGATGGTGCGCTCCTCGATGAAGACATGGTCGCCCCAGACGCGGTCCAGCAGCTGCGAGCGGCTGTGCACACGTTCCGGATGAGTCATCAGGAAGTGCAGCAGGCGGAATTCAGTGGGGC
>NZ_JBFULE010000703.1:0-2745 GCF_056400485.1 Roseateles sp. P5_B10 | reverse complement strand
GCCTTGGGATTGGGCAAGGGCTCCATCGGTCGAGCCGCGAGCGCATGAGTAACCCGCCAACTGGCATAGACGTTCCAGCCGGCGCTCCCGGCCAGGTTGATGCTTGAGCGTGCCCGATCCGCACCGAATCCGAAGAGCTGAGAACTGCCGTTCAGGGCGTCTGCGCCATAAAGCAAGGGCGCGGCGGCCAGCAGCAGCCAGGGCGCTTGACGCCCCCGGGCCGCCAGCCACGCCAGCAGGCTGATTGACACCGCGAGTCCAGCCAGGCCCGCGATGAGGGGCCAGGAAAGAATCTGCCGCACCTCCACCAGGCCGGCAAATTGAAAACTCGCCAGGAGTTCCGCCGGGGTGGCGAAGTGATAGGCCAGTGATGCGGATCGCAGCAGATCCAGTCCGAGCGCAACCACCAGGACCGGCAACCCTACTTGCCAGCGCCAGCACAGCAGCGCAGCCGCCAGGACCAGGTCAAGATTGAAGACCGGCCGCTGCAACGCAAAACCGGTGCCAGCGAGCCAGAACGGCATTTGGGGCAGGACCAGCATGCCCATGACCCACAGGAAGGCGCGTGGCGAGCGCAACGCTTGCGACCACGCGCTGCGTCGATCTCCAAAAAGAAGGCGCGTCATTCGCGCGAATGCGCGCACTGCAGCCCGCTCAATTGATAGAAGCCCTGAACCTGGGCGCGCAACGCCTGTTCGACAGCAGCACAGTCGTGCACAGGGTGTGCCAGCAAGGCCAGACCGGGCACGCGCAGGTCGTAAGCACGCGTTCGCTCCAGCGGTAGCGTCAGCACGCTCACTCCTATGCGCCCGGTATGCAGCGCGACATGGTCGACGGCGCGGTGGGCACGATAGGCCGTGACCAGCGGCCCTGGCAGGTCGGCGTAGCGCGTCTGCCAACGGTTGAACTGCGCCGAATGCTCGGGCTCATAGAGCTGGAAGATGAACTGGCGGGTGCGCTTGAGGCTGTCGGCGATGTCGAGTGCGCGTTCCCCAGTACGCACGAAATCCGTCTTGATGTCGAGCACCAGCCACGCATCGGCCGGCAGGGCGCCCAGCAGTGACACCAAGTCACAGTCGCCCGGCTGGTAGGCCGGTGGACCCGGCGGACCGTGATGGCAGCGAACGCGGTCGCCCTCCAGCCAGAGATCGACTTCCAGATGCCGAAAGCCCAGCGCCAGCGAGCGCTGCAGGGCAGTCAGCGTATTGGCACCCGGCGTACCGGCTTCACCCAGAGCATGGGCGATGCGAAGGGGTTCGGCGCCAACGTGCAGCCAACGATAGTCAGGTGACCGTGCGATCGGCTCGGCGCGAGCCCAATCCTCGTCAGCGCGCCAGCGCGACAGTGCATCGGTAACGAACTCGTGGAGCCATCGCTGGTCGACGTCATGCAGCCGCGCGACCGCCGGTGCACGGAAAATCCAGAACAAGCCCAGCAGCAACGCGACACTGATGCCGAGCACGGCACGCCGGCTAACCATGGTCGTACTCCCCGCCCAGAAGATTCTTCAAGGCCCGCCGCACGTCCGCATCTGATGCAACCTTGGGCTCGCTTTCCCATGCCGCCAGCCAGTCACGCACTCCCGCATGCCGCGGGCCGTCGTCGAGCCGCGCGATCAACAGGCGCTTTATCGGCGTCGTCATGGTGGCCTCGTTGGCCGATAGCAGCTCCTCATACAGCTTCTCCCCTGGGCGCAAGCCGACATAGGTGACGGGCATGTCGGTCTCGGAGTGACCCGACAGGCGGATCATGTCCCGCGCCAGATCGGCAATGCGCACCGGTTCGCCCATGTCGAGCACGAAGACCTGGCCGCTTGCGCTCAGCGCAGCGGCCTGCACCACCAAGCGTGCCGCCTCGGGGATGGTCATGAAATAGCGCGTGATATCAGGGTGCGTCACTGTCACCGGCCCTCCCCGAGCGATCTGTTCCTTGAACTTCGGGATCACGCTGCCGCTGGAGCCGAGCACGTTGCCGAAACGCACTGCCATGAAGCGAGTCGCGTAGCCCTGCGATGCCATGTGGCTGATGACCAGCTCGGCTGCGCGCTTGGTCGCGCCCATCACGTTGGTCGGGTTGACCGCCTTGTCAGTGCTGATCAGAACAAATCGTTCGGCGCCATATTCGCCGGCCGCGACACAGGCGTGGTACGTGCCCAGCACATTGTTGCGCAGGCAGGCCGCGGCGTTGCCCACCTCCATCAACGGAACGTGCTTGTAGGCCGCCGCGTGGAACACCACCTGGGGATGGTGCGCGGCGAACGTGACGCGCAATCGGTCCAGATCCTTCACGTCGCCAATCAGCCGCACCAGCGCCAGGTGCGGGAACTGTTCGCTGAGTTCCTGTTCGATCTGATATAGAGCGAATTCGCTTTGCTCGTAGAGCACGAGCTGGCGAGGGTGGTAACGCGCTACCTGGCGGCAGAGTTCGCTGCCGATGCTGCCTCCCGCGCCGGTGACCAGCACGACCTTGCCTCCCAGCGCTTCGCTGATGCCGCCTTCGTCCAATTCCACCGGTTCGCGGCCGAGCAAATCCTCGGGTTCAATGTCGCGCACCTCATTGACGCGCCGACCAGCCAGCAGCTCTGTGCTGGTGGGCACGGTCAATACAGGGAATCCGGTGGCACCGGCGAGGTCCAGCGCTCGACGGCGTTGCTTGAGCGAAGCCGCAGGCATGGCCACGATCAGGTAGGTGACACCGTGCAGTTCGGCAAACCGCCGCACCTGTGTCAACTCACCCAGTACCGGC
>NZ_JBFULE010000702.1:0-2760 GCF_056400485.1 Roseateles sp. P5_B10 | reverse complement strand
CGCCAACTGGCGCAAGCAGTTGGCCAGCGACGCGCCCTCGGCTTCGCGGTAGAGCTCAAACTCGTTGAGCACGTTGGCACCCAGCGCGGCTTCGAAGGCTGCTCGGTTGGAATGCGACGCGAACACGCCACCGTCTTGCTCGCCCAAGTTGGAGCGGAAGATGCCGGCTGCGCTGACGGGCAGGAAGTCTTCGTAGGTTAGAGGCTCCACGTGCAGCAAGCCCTCTCTCACCAGTGCATTGATGTCTACCAGGCTGGCGGGTAGACGGACCTTGCCCGCCTCGGGGCTGAGCGAATAGCGGAAGTAGGCCAGGCCCTCTCGGCGCAAGGCCTCCAGGTCGTCGGGGAAGGCTTCGAACTCACGGTGGAGGTTCTCGGCCAGGGCCTTGGGCTCGACCGCCCCATGCTGCTGCGCGGAACGCCGGGCACGCTCTAACAGCTTGTCGTAGAGCTGGCGGCCCTTGGGCGTGAGGGCGCAGCCGCGCTGCTCGATTTCGCCAAAGCGGGCGGTGTGGTCGCCTCGGGTGCCGTCGGCAAAGGTCACGTCCTCACACAAGGCGCTGAAGGCGGTCTGGCGCAGCAGGATGGGTACGGCGCGGCGCGGCGGGCCTTCGATCACGGCCTTGGCCGGCAGGCCACGCTCCCGCATGGCGGCTTGCGCGGCGTCGATGTCCAGCACGCGCGGGGTGAGGTGGTTGATGTGGGGGTTGGGGAAGCAGGCCACGTCGGCCGCCAGCGGATGCTGAGCCTTGATGGCGCTGTAGACCGCCTGGCTCACTGTCGCATGACCGCGCCAGCGGAAGGTGTGCAGCGTCTCTTGGACGAATTCCTCGGCCTCGTCGGCCGAGAGCGCGCCCCGGGCCTCGAAGCGATCGATCAGGCGCACGCAGCCGGGCGTGAAGATCTGGCGGCCGGTCAGGGCGTTCTCGGCAAGCTGGCGCACCTGCGGGCAGGCGATCAGCTCGGTGCGCAGCAGCGAGCAAAAGAGGCGGAAGGGGTTGCGCGCCAGCGATGCCTCGCCCACCGGACGGAAGGCCGTGGAGTGCACCGGGATGCCGGCCACCGACAGGTCGTAGTAGCCCACTGGCTGCATGCCGAGCACGGCCAGCAGGCGGCGCATCATGGACAGCTCTGCTGCCGTGCCCACGCGGATAGCGCCGTGGCGCTCGACGGCCAGGCGTGAGCCCTCTGTGCCTTGTTCAGCATTGATGCCGTTCACCAAATCGACGAGGTGGCCATACAGCGGCACCTCCTGGCGGTACGTCTGAGACATCGCTTCGGCGAAGCGGGCACGGGTCTGATCGGGGGTGAAGCTCATCGGCATGGTGGCTGAGACTGTGCTGAAAAACCAGCCGCGGCGCCATCGATGAATTCGAAGTAGTTCATTCCAATATCGAATGAACTCACAATCCGTGCATGACGTTTAAGCGCCAACTCTTGCCGCYAATGAATCACCTGCTGGCCTTTGAGGCCGCCGCTCGGTACGCCAGCATTTCGCGCGCGGCCGAGGAGCGGCACCTCACGCAAAGCGCGTTGTCCCGGCAAATTACCAGCCTGGAGGAGAGCCTGGGGGTGGCGCTCTTTCATCGCGTGCGCCAGCGCGTCGTGCTGACCGACGCCGGCCGGCTCTACGCCGCCGAGCTGCGCCAGGCGCTGGAGGCGATGTCGGCGGCCACGCACAAGATCATGAGCCTCTCCGGGGAGCAGGCCGTGCTCAACATCGCCGTGCTGCCGACATTCGGCACGCGCTGGCTCATTCCCCGGCTGCCGGGCTTCACCGAAGCCCACCCCGAGGTGACCATCAACTTCGCGGCGCGCAGCCACCCGTTCGACTTCGCTGCCGAGCCCTTTGACCTCGCCATCCACTTCGGCGAGCCGGTCTGGCCGCAGGCCACGTGCATGGAACTCATGGTCGAAGCCTTGATCCCCGTGTGCAGCCCGGCCTTCAAGCGCAGCCACACGCTCAAGCGTCCCGCCGACATTGCTCAATGCCGCCTGCTGCAACAGGTGACGCGGCCCACGCAGTGGGCCGAGTGGTTCGAGCACGCCGAGGTCGAAGCGCCACGCGCTCATCAGGGACCGCACTTCGAGCAGTTCGCCATGGTGGCAGAAGCCGCCGCCGCCGGCCTCGGCGTGGCGCTGGTGCCGCGCGTCCTCGTCGAGGCTGAGTTGGCCGACGGGCGGCTGCTGGCGCTGGACGAAGCCCACGTGCTCTCCGGCCAGGCTTACCACCTCGTGGTGCCGCACTCGCGCCAGGGCGACACCCTGGTGCGAGAGTTCAGCACTTGGCTGCTAGGCCAGGCAAAGCACAGACAGGGGGGGTGATCAAGAGGCGCGGCGCCGATGGTCTTGTGGCTTCGCTCGCCAGCTCGGTAGTCAATTGAATTTCATGCGGTTGACGCGAACGCCGGGCAATGGATCTTGCGTGGCGCCGTACGGCAATCGAGCGTAGCCAGTGCGTCCCTCACCGACGCAATCTCCCGGGTTGCGCTGTTGCCCTGGTGCGCGAAGCGGCGCTCCGCTCGTTTTTCCGGCCGCAGGCCATCTTGACTCTTTCACCTGGCGACGGTGGCGCTGCTGACCACTTCCTGCCAATACAACGGCCGCGGCCGATGTATGCATCGCTGGTTCCTCATTTTCATGAGGCAGGCGCGATGGCCAAATTTCCGTCCACGGCGCGACACGCGTGCGAGCCGAGTCAAACACAGTAGGACGTTCATGGCCAAAAATGAGTACGAATCCGGTCGCCTAAACCTTCCGT
>NZ_JBFULE010000701.1:0-2760 GCF_056400485.1 Roseateles sp. P5_B10 | reverse complement strand
CAACGCGACCCATTGCCATAGCGTTAACAGGCCCGCGCTACGTGGACTCGTAGTTGCGAGGGCGATACCCCTGCAACTACTGTTGATCGCCGGGCAGGAATGCACATCAGGCCCATCCGCCATAGACAAGGAGAGAGTGAATGCTTGACGCCGTAGGGTCCAGTTCTTTCGTCGGCCGGGACGACGCCGCACAGGCCGAAGAAGCGCGTCGCCGTGCCGAGGAGGCCGCACGCCGCGCCGCCGAGGAAGCGCGCCGCCGTGCCGAGGAGGCCCGCCGCCGCGCCGAGGAAGCCAAGCGCCAAGCCGAAGCCGCGCGCAAGGCTGCGGAGGAAGCGCAAGCCAAGGCGGAGCAGACCCGGGCCCAACAGGACCAGGAGAAGGCCGCGAAGCTGAAGGACGAACACAAGGCCAAGCAAGCAGATGCGCTCAAGGCCGAAGCCCAGGCCGTGTTCAAGGAGAAGGAACACGGTCTCGCCAAGGCCAGGCTGAAGGACGCGCAGGACAACCGCGCGCCGGCCGCGCCGTCGGCCGCCACCCAGGAAGCGCAGAAGCAGGTCGACAAGGCCAGGGCGACCTACGCCTTCTACGATCCATTGGCAGCCGCGCCCCTCTTCAACAGCGGTTCGCCCTTCGTCAACGGCCTGGGGCCGCTGCGCGCCACGCCTCCGCTCGGTGGCAACAACCCGCTGTCGCCCGGGCTGGGGCCCTTGCAGCCAAAGCCACCCCTGGGCGGCAATCCGCCACCGTTCCTGCAGCCCATGCAGGGCGTGCCCGTCGCCAAGCATGACGTCGACGGCTATGCCCAGCAGATCCAGGACGTCTACGCCCAGTCGGGCGCCGCCACCGCTGCCCAACAGCTCGCGCAGGCGATGGGCGACACGAGCCTGAGCCCCGAGCAGCGCAAGCAGCTGATGGCCAAGGCCCAGCCGGTGGTCAGCAAGCTTGCCGAGACGGCGGGCCAGGAGGCGCGCCACACCGACCTGCCGGCCGACGGCCAGGCCGGCAAGACCACGGGCATCGACGACAAGGCGGAGTACCACGCGTTGGTCGACGACCTGGCCACGGCGGCCGATGCCGCTGGCGACCCGGCGCAGGCGCGGCAACTCGCGCGCACGTTGCTGGATCACCTCGCCGCACCAGCCAAGCCAGGCGGTGGTGCCGACGGGCTCGACCTGTTCGGCGATGCCCTGCGCGCGCACAACGTCGGCAAGGGAGCGCTGCACGACGCGGTGCTGTTTGCCTTGCAATCGCCGCAGAACGCGCCGGCGGGCTCGGTGCTGGCGGCATCGCCCGACACGCTCGCGTCCACGGTGCGGCTGATCGCTGGCGTGCCGGAGCCGGCGGGCGTGGCAGGTGCGTCGCCCACCGACCTGGCGGCGATGAAGACCTACACGGACGACGAGATCGACCTGTCCCACGAGCTGCTGCTGGACGCGCGCAAGAAGGAAGCGGAGCTCGCCAAGTACAAGCCCGGCAGCGAGGACTACGAGAAGGCGGCCCAGGCCTACCGCAGCGCCGCCAACCTGACGATCCGGGAACGCGCCAAGAGCGAGCAGGCCATCGCGGCGGAGCTGCGCCAGACCTACAAGGCCGACGCGAAGAACGCGGTGGCCACCGAGGATGCGGCGCACGAGATCGCCAAGCGCTTCCGCGACGACCCAGAGGCGCAGATGGTGGTCGACGCTGCATTGAAGACGGTCAAGACCGAGAACGCCCAGCAGCGCGACACCGGCAACAAGCTCTATGAGTTCCACCGCGCGACCGACCAGGTCACGACGCTGCAGGCGCAGCTCAACGCGACCGGCCACACCGACGAGGGCGCCTACAAGACGGCCCTGGCTGACTACGAGACCAAGCGCAATGCCGTGATGGAGGCCTTGGGCCACGAGATCTCGTTGGCCACGGCCGGGCAACCGGACGGCGCCGCGCGCGACAAGGCGATCGACGATGCCGCGATGGGCCTGGTCGACCGCTACCTGGGTGACGAAGACCTGACCCGCATGGCCGCAGCGGCGCGCATCATCAGCCACACCGAGAGCGCCAGCGGCACGACCAACCAGATGCTCGCCCTCGGCAAGGCGATGCCGGCCGACACCAGCCTGCAGATCCGCGAGTTGGTGATGTCGGACCCGGGCGTGAAGAAGCTCGTCGACAGCTATGTGAACGAATCGGCCCAAGCTGTGACCGATGCCTACGACAAGGGCGTCAAGGACTACAAGGACGAGTACGGGGACACCTACCGGCGGGACAAGAACTATGCGGCGCCCGCCACGGCGGCCACGCGCAAGTTGATGGAGCTGACCGACCCGGCCAAGCATCCCGAACTCACGCCCGAGACCACGGCGCGCATCGTCAACAAGCTCTTCGGTCCGGACGGCAACGGCACCCTGGACAAGGTGATCGACGACGTCTCGCTGCATGGCGACCACTCCGCGGAGCTGATGACGATCGACGGCACGCCTGAGGGTTTCAAGTCCTTCCGCGGCATGGACAACGACATGCTGATGGGCTACGGCCTGAAGGACTTCGACGAGATCATCGGCGGCGTCAGCACGGTCATCGACCGCGCCGCGGCCGGCTCGCATCCGACTGGCAACAGCGCGGACGGCAAGCCGGTGATGGCCTGGGAATCGAGCGAGGTTCAGAAGGCTGTCGAGTCTGCCGGGCAGTCCTTCACGATGAACATCGTCGAGAACTGGGGGCCGCAGCAGGGGCGTCTCAATGGCGGCTTCCAGCGCGCCATCGCCAACGGTTCAGGAG
>NZ_JBFULE010000700.1:0-2762 GCF_056400485.1 Roseateles sp. P5_B10 | reverse complement strand
GCGCAGGTCGGCGTGCGCTTCGAGCTGCAGCTGCCGGGTGGCACGGTGACGCTGCCGAGCACGCCGGTCGACATTCCCAATGGCGCCTATTTCATCTGGCCCATCAACCTCGAGCTCGACGGCGTGATGCTGCGCCACGCGACGGCCCAGCCGGTCACGCGCCTCGACGCGGGCGCCCAGGGCATCGTCCATGTGTTCGCAACGACGGCCGGCGTCCCCGCAGAGTTCGCGCTGCCCGACGGCATCAGGACGCTGAAGCCGGACGCGAACCAGCTGCAGCGCATCGGCAGCCGCGACGGCCGCGCCGTCAGCGTGCTGCTGCTGGCGCCGGAACAGGTGGAGCAGTTGAACGTGCTGGAGATTGCCGGGCAGCGCCGGCTCGTTTTCAGCGAGCAGCAGGCCTGGGTGGCGGACGGCAAGCTGCAACTGCGCGGCATCGGCCCGCAGCCGCTTCGCRCCGCCGTCTTCCCTGCCCTGCCCGGGCCGCGTGCGGTCGGCCTGAAGGTCGGTCAGAACGGCCTGCTGCAACGCCTGGAGCTGGCGGGCGACAACGCCCAGCCGACGCTGCAGATCAGCCCCACCCGCCCGGCCCGGGCCGTGCCACCCGTGTTGAAGGGTGGCCTGGCCAAGGCGGCCGTGCAGCCTATTCCCGAGGCATTTGCCGCGGCGGCGACCTGGTCACTGAAGCTGCCCCAGCCGCTGGCGCCGAACGCGGAAGACGTGCTGCTGGAACTGGACTTCGTCGGCGACATCGGCCGCGTCTTCGCCGGCAGCCGGATGCTGGACGACTGGTACTACAACGGCCAGCGCTGGCAGATCGGCCTGCGCCAGTTCGCGCTGCAGCCGGGTGCCGAATTGCAGCTCAGCGTGCTGCCGCTGCGCGGCGATGCGCCGGTCTACATCGACGCGGCCCATCGGCCCGCCTTCGCCGCCGGCCAGACGCAGGTCGCCGAATTGCGCGGCGCCCGGCTGCTGACGGTCAGGCGTGCAGCGATCGCGCCCTGAGCGATCGATATTCCGAATCTGGATAGTTAAGCCCGGACATTCGATTTGTGCCGAATGGAACCGCTCCGTAACCTGGACTTCTGATGACATTGAACGGCGACCTTGAACTGACCTTGCCACAGGGCGCCCTTCTTGGTGAGGGCCTGCTCTGGCATGGCGGCCGCTGGTGGTGGACGGACATCGAGGCGGCGACCCTGTTTGCCTGGCAGCCGGGCGCGGCGGGACCACTGTCATGTCGCCTACCGGATCGCCTGGGCAGCTTCGCCCATTGCCGCTCGGGCCGCGTGTTGCTGGGCCTGGCCAAGCGCCTGGCTCTCGCGACGCTGGGCGACAACCTGGATCTTGGCCAGCTGCAGACCGCTGCCCCGGTCGACGCCGCCGAGCCGCGCACGCGCATCAACGACGGGCGCACCGACCGGCGCGGCAACTTCGTCTTCGGCACGATGAACGAGGCCCAGGAGCGCCGGCCCAAGTCCACGATCGCCAGCTTCTACCAATACTCCATGGCCCACGGCCTGCGCCGCCTGGCCTTGCCGGCGGTGGCGATTGCCAACAGCGTCTGCTTCAGCCTGGACGGCCGCACGATGTACTTCTGCGACACGCTCTCCCAGCGCATCCAGCAGTGCGATTACGACGCCGACACGGCCCAGGTCGACAACGTCCGCCTGTTCACGGCGATGGACCAGGACGACGCCTGGCCCGATGGCTCGGTCGTCGATGCCGAGGGCTGCCTGTGGAACGCCCAATGGGGCGCTGGCCGTGTAGCACGCTACGACCCCGAGGGCCGGCTGATGGGCGTGTTGCGCGCCCCGGCCGCTCACACCAGTTGCCCCGCCATCGGCGGTGAAGGCATGGACCAGCTGATGCTCACCACCGCCCGCACGGAGCTGAGCCGCGACGCTCTCGCCGCCCAGCCGCTGTCCGGCAGCCTGTTCGGCTTGCGCCTGCCCACGGCGCTGGGTGTGCCTGACGCCCYGTTTGAAGACTGACGGAAGACTAGGAGACAACAATGAAGATGCAACGACGCGCCGCACTGGCACTGGCCCTGCTTGCCACCCCCTTCGCGCTGCAAGCGGCCGAACCGGTCAAGATCGGCTTCCTCGTCAAGCAGGCCGAAGAGCCCTGGTTCCAGGACGAATGGCGCTATGCCGAGCAGGCCGCCAAGGACAAGGGCTTCACCCTCGTGAAGATCGGCATCCCCAACGGCGAAAAGATGATGGCCGCCATTGACAACCTGGCGGCACAGAAGGCCGTCGGCTTCGTCATCTGCGCGCCTGATGTGAAGCTCGGCGCGGCCGTCAACCGCGCCGCCAAGCGCCACAACCTCAAGGTCATGTCGGTGGACGACCAACTCGTCGACGGCGCCGGCAAGCCCATCGCCGAAATCCCCCACATGGGTATCTCGGGCTACGAGATCGGCAAGCAGGTCGGCCAGGGGCTGCTGGCCGAGATGAAGGCACGCGGCTGGAAGCTCGACGAGGTGGGCGTGCTGCGCGTGGCCTTCGACCAGTTGCCCACGGCGCGGGATCGCACCATGGGCGCGGTGGATGCGCTGAAGGCTGCCGGCGTGCCGGTCGCCAATGTGGTCGACGCGCCCCAGGCCAAGACCGACACGGAGAGCGCCTTCAACGCCGCCAACATCGCCTTCACGAAGAACGCCAAGTTCAAGAAGTGGGTGGCCTTCGGCCTGAACGACGAAGCGGCCTTGGGCGCCGTGCGCGCCGCGGAAGGCCGTGGCATCAAGCAGGACGCGATGC
>NZ_JBFULE010000699.1:0-2763 GCF_056400485.1 Roseateles sp. P5_B10 | reverse complement strand
GACTACGCCCATGCCAAGGTGTTCTTCTCGGTACTGGTCGGTGACCCGAAGGAAACGCAGGAAGCGCTGAACGAGGCCGCGGGTTTCCTGCGCAACGGCCTGTTCAAGCGCCTGCAGATCCACACGGTGCCGACGCTGCACTTCCAGTTCGACCGCACCATCGAGCGTGCCGCCGAGATGAGTGCGCTGATCAACAGGGCCAACGCGACACGCGCTTTGGAAGACGAGGAGCCGAATGACTGAGGCTGTCGTCACTGCGAGGCCTGCTCGGGTACGCATCCAGCGTCGCCCGCTGCATGGCGTGTTGTTGCTCGACAAGCCGCTGGGCTTGTCGAGCAACGACGCGTTGCAGAAAGCCAAGTGGCTGCTGCGCGCCGAGAAGGCCGGGCATACCGGCACGCTGGACCCGCTGGCCACCGGCCTGCTGCCGCTGTGCTTTGGCGCCGCGACCAAGTTCAGCCAGGTCAGCCTCGACGCCGACAAGCGCTATCTCGCAACCCTGGCGCTGGGCATCCGCACGACCACCGGCGACGCCGAAGGCGAGGTGCTGGAGCGCCGTGACGCCGACGGCATCACGCAAGCGCAGATCGCTGCCGCCTGCGCCGCCTTCACCGGCGAGATCGACCAGATGCCGCCGATGTACTCGGCGCTCAAGCACGAGGGCAAGGCGCTGTACGAATACGCCCGCGCCGGCATCGAGATCGAGCGCAAGAGCCGTCGCGTGACGATTCATGCCATAGCCATCGTCAGCGTGCAGGCTGGCACCGTGACCCTCGACGTCCGCTGCACCAAAGGCACCTACATCCGCACGCTGGCCGAAGACATTGGCACTGCACTCGGTTGTGGCGCTTCGCTGGCCGCACTGCGCCGCACCGGCTCCGGCAGCCTGACGCTGGACGGCAGCATCACGCTCAGCGGCCTGGAAGCCCTGCCCGAAGAACAACGCGCCGCGCTGCTGACCTCGCCCGACCGCCTGCTGGCCGAAGCCCCCGAGCTTCGTCTGCCTGCCGACGAGGCCGCACGCTTCCTGTCTGGGCTGCGCCGCCGCGTGACCGCAGCCGACGCCGAGCGCGTGCGCGTCTACGGCCCCGAACCCCGCGCCTTCCTCGGCAGCGCCCACATCTCCTCTGGCGAACTGATCGCCGACCGCCTGTTGACCCCGCCGGAGGTCCAGGCTCTGCTTTCCGCCTGACCCGGTTTTCTTCCAAGCATCACCATGACCACCCCGATCCGCAACATTGCCATCATTGCCCACGTCGACCACGGCAAAACCACCATGGTCGACCAGCTCCTGCGCCAGAGCGGTACCTTCGCCGACCACGAAAAGGTCGTCGACACCGTCATGGACAGCAACGCCATCGAACGCGAGCGTGGCATCACCATCCTGGCCAAGAACTGCGCGGTGTCGTGGGGCGGCACGCACATCAACATCGTCGACACGCCCGGACACGCGGACTTCGGCGGTGAAGTCGAGCGCGCACTGTCCATGGTCGACGGCGTGGTGCTGCTGATCGATGCCCAGGAAGGCCCGATGCCGCAGACGCGCTTCGTGACCAAGAAGGCGCTGGCCCTGGGCCTGAAGCCCATCGTCGTGGTCAACAAGGTCGACAAGCCGGGCGCCAAGCCCGACGCCGTCATCAATGCCGCTTTCGACCTGTTCGACAAGCTGGGCGCCACCGACGAGCAGCTCGACTTCCCGGTCGTCTACGCCTCCGGCATCAACGGCTGGACCTCGCTGACCGAAGGCGCGCCCGGCGAGCAGTGGGGCCCCGATATGTCGGCCCTGTTCGACACGGTGCTGAAGCACGTGMCCGCCCAGTCGGGTGATCCCGCTGCACCCCTGCAACTGCAGATCTCGGCGCTGGACTTCTCCACCTTCGTCGGCCGCATCGGCGTGGGCCGCATCAGCCAGGGCACCATCAAGACCGGCATGCAGGTCGTCGTGATGGAAGGTCCGGACGGCAAGGCTGTCAACGGCCGCATCAACCAGGTGTTGACCTTCCACGGCCTGGACCGCGTGCAGGTCACCGACGCCGGCCCGGGCAACATCGTGCTGATCAACGGCATCGAGGACATCGGCATCGGCGTGACCGTGACCGACCCGGCCAACCCGTCGCCGCTGCCCATGCTGAAGGTCGACGAGCCGACGCTGACGATGAACTTCTGCGTCAACACCAGCCCGCTGGCCGGCCGCGAAGGCAAGTTCGTCACCAGCCGCCAGATCTGGGACCGCCTGCAGAAGGAACTGCAGCACAACGTGGCCCTGCGCGTGAAGGAGACCGACGAAGACGGCATCTTCGAGGTCTGCGGCCGCGGTGAACTGCACCTGACCATCCTGCTGGAAAACATGCGCCGTGAAGGCTATGAGCTGGCCGTCTCCAAGCCGCGCGTGATGTTCAAGGACGTCGACGGCGAGAAGCAGGAGCCGATGGAGCTGGTGACAGCCGACGTGGAAGAAATCCACCAGGGCGGCGTCATGCAGGCGCTGGGCCTGCGCAAGGGCGAAATGCTCAACATGGAGCCGGACGGCCATGGCCGCGTGCGCCTGGAGTACCGCATCCCGGCCCGTGGCCTGATCGGCTTCAGCAACGAGTTCATGAACCTGACCCGCGGCTCGGGCCTGATCTCGTCGATCTTCGACGGCTACGAGGCCCACAAGGGTGACATCGGCGGCCGCAAGAACGGCGTACTGATCTCCATGGACGACGGCGAAATCTTCACCTACGCCCTGGGCAAGCTGGACGATCGCGGCCGCATGTTCGT
>NZ_JBFULE010000698.1:0-2764 GCF_056400485.1 Roseateles sp. P5_B10 | reverse complement strand
CGCCCACAGCGGCGCTGCCGAGTTGGGGCCGTATCGCCACTACATGCAGAAGGAAATCTTCGAGCAGCCCGTGGCCATCGCCAACACGCTGGACGCGGTGACCGGCATCAGCCCGGAGCTCTTCGGCGATGGTGCCTATGGCATCTTCAAGGAGGTCGACAACGTCCTCATCCTGGCCTGTGGCACCAGCTACTACTCGGGTTCCACGGCCAAGTACTGGCTGGAGAGCATCGCCAAGATCCCGACCAGCGTCGAGATCGCCAGCGAGTACCGCTACCGCAGCAGCGTGCCCAACCCGCGCACCCTGGTCGTCACCATCAGCCAGAGCGGCGAGACGGCCGACACCATCGCCGCACTGAAGCACGCCCGTTCCTTGGGCATGAAGCACACGCTGACCATCTGCAATGTGTCCACGAGCGCCATGGTGCGCGAATGCGAGCTGGCCTACATCACCCGTGCCGGCGCCGAGATCGGCGTGGCCTCCACCAAGGCCTTCACGACCCAGCTTGTCGGCCTCTTCCTGCTGACGCTGGCCCTGGCGCAGACGCGGGGCCACCTCAGCGAGGCAGACGAGGCCGAGCACCTGAAGGATCTGCGCCACCTGCCCGTCGCCGTGCAGGCCGTGCTGGCCCTGGAGCCGCAGGTCATCGCCTGGAGCGAGGAGTTCGCGCGCAAGGAAAACGCGCTGTTCCTGGGCCGCGGCCTGCACTACCCAATCGCGCTGGAAGGTGCGCTCAAGCTCAAGGAAATCAGCTACATCCACGCCGAGGCCTACCCGGCCGGTGAACTGAAGCACGGCCCGCTGGCCCTGGTGACGGCCGAGATGCCGGTGGTGACGGTGGCGCCCAACGACGCGCTGCTGGAGAAGCTCAAGAGCAATATGCAGGAAGTCCGCGCCCGCGGCGGCCAGCTTTATGTCTTCGCCGACGGCGACACCGCCATCGAAAGCGAGGCCGGCCTGCACGTCATCCGCATGCCCGAGCATTACGGCGAACTCAGCCCCATCCTGCACGTCGTGCCGCTGCAGCTGCTGGCATATCACACGGCATGCGCGCGGGGAACAGACGTCGACAAGCCACGTAACCTGGCAAAAAGTGTGACTGTCGAGTAGGCGCGCTGGTGCTGTTGACGCCACCAGTTGTGATGTTGTCGCCGACCGAACTTTGAGCCAGTGGCTCAGTTTTCCGTCGGCGACAACACTCGGCGCTCTCAATGCGTCGCTGCGGTCCCTTGTGCGCCGACACGTGGACCCCGCGGCGCCGATGGGTTTCCCCTAATTAGTTTGACGGCCGATCGAACTATGATGACGGCACGGCATTGTCGCAATTATTTTCGCCGATTGATTCGGCGCCGAATCAAGCCCAATTAGGTGGTTTGGAGCGGAACCAGCAGCGTACAGCCGCCGGTTTCCGCCGCCAGCCGCGTCCAACGCACTCTTTTGTCAGGCGGACCAGCCCATGTTTGACCTCACCCCTAGCGCCCGGCTGGCCAACCCGCATGCCCTTGGAGGCGTCGTGCGCACACCAGGCGGTAGTTCTGCGGCTAGGACCGACCACGTGGAGGGCTGGCCCGAATTCACATCCCTGCCACCGATGGGCCGGACTGGATGGCCCCCAGCCATGGTGACCAAACTCGCCGAAAACTTCGCTGCAAGTTCTGCAGTTTGAGCGGCTGCCAGTTATTTCAGAAATAGGAGTTCACGGAGGCCATGTCATTTCATCATCGGAGCGTCGAGCCCCGTCGCTTGTACGAGCAGATCGCCGATCGGATCAGGGCGCTGATAGAAGCCGAGGGCCTGGTCGAAGGCGCACGGCTTCCCGGTGAGCGCGATCTGGCCTCGCTACTCGGCGTGTCGCGGCCCTCCCTCCGTGAAGCGCTGATCGCGCTGGAGATAGACGGGCGCATCGAGATTCGCGGCGGATCGGGCATCTACGTCTGCCCGTCTGGCCGTCGCAGCGAAACTTCTGCGCTGAGCTTGGGGGACAGCCCGGAGGAACTGCTGCAAGCGCGAGTTGTACTGGAGAGCGCGGTGGCCACGCTCGCCGCCGCTCGCGTCAGTACGTTAGGGCTGCATCGTGTCGAGGAGGCTCTTGAGGCGATGCGGGATGGGCTCGCCAGAGGATATAAGCCAGTCGAGGCTGACCGACGATTTCATCTCAGCATCGCCGAACAGGGCGGGAATTCCGTGCTGGTTGGAATGGTCGGTGCACTGTTCGACAGTCGGCATAGCCCGATTTCAGCGCAGATGAGTGTGCGCGTGGAAACGGAGCGCAGTTGGCGGTCTGCCCTGGACGAACATGAGGCGATCCTTCGGGCGCTCAAATCGCGCAATCCGCAAGCTGCGGCGGCGCAGATGTGCCATCACCTCCAGTCTTCCCATAGGCGCTGGATCGGCGAACCGACCGARCCCTCCACCGAGGCGGCGCTCGCATGGGCGTGATCCCTGCTTCGGCGCCCAAAGAGGGTCGGTCGGGCTCGTGTGATTTCACGCCCCGAACGGGATGTTGGGCCTGCGTCGCCGATGGGTTTTCCCTAATTAGTTCGACGGTCGATCGAAATATGATGCTCGCGCGGCATTTGCCGCAATTATTTTCTCCGGTTGATTCGGCGTCGAATCAAGCGCGATTTGGTGGCTTTGGAGCGGAACCAGCCCCATACGGCCGGCGTCCTCTGCCGCCAGCCACGTCCAACGGACCAGCCCATGTTTGACCTCACCGTAAGCCCCCGGATGGCCGAACTGCGTGTCCTTGGAGGTGCCGTGCGC
>NZ_JBFULE010000697.1:0-2765 GCF_056400485.1 Roseateles sp. P5_B10 | reverse complement strand
CCCAAGGACAGGCCAGCCTTCCCGCAGATCGCCCACCCGCTGTACTACGAGGGCATCGCCCCGCGCCTGGCCGCCGCCACGCAGCAGGCGCTGGGTCAGGCCACGTCGCCACAGGAATGGAACACCTACCTGCTGGCCTCCCCCGACTTCATGAACAGGTGACGCCATGAACCGACGCCTTTTGCTCCAGCTCGGCCTCGCTGGCCTTGGTACGGCCGCCCTGCCCACACAACTGTGGGCCGCGGCGGCCGACACGCYGCGCCTGCTCGTCGTCTTCCTGCGCGGTGCCTATGACGCGGCCAACCTGCTGGTGCCCACCTCATCCAGCTTCTACTACGAGGCCCGGCCCAACATCGCCATCGCCAAGACGGCCGCGCTGCCGCTGGACGCGAGCTGGGGCCTGTCGCCCGCGGTGGCCGACACCATCCACCCGCTTTGGCTCAAGGGCCAGGCCGCCTTCGTGCCCTTTGCCGGAACCAACGACACGACACGCAGCCATTTCGAAACCCAGGACCACATCGAGCTGGGCCAGGCCGACGAGGGTTCACGTGACTTCCGCAGCGGCTTCATGAACCGGCTGGCCGGCGTACTGGGTGCGGGCTCGCCCGTCAGTTCGAGGTTGGAAGCCATGGCCTTCACCGACCAGGTGCCGCTGATCCTGCGTGGCAACCTGCCCGTGGCCAACCAGGCACTGCGCGACCTCGGCAAGCCGGCCATCAACGCTGCTCAGGCGCAGGTCATCGCCGGCATGTACGCGGGCACACGCATGGCCAACACGGTCAGCGGCGGCTTCGAGGTGCGCGACGAGGTGTCACGCGAAATGGCCGGTGAAATGGAAGCGGCCAGCCGCGGTGCCATTGCCGCCAAGGGCTTTGCGCTCGAAGCACGGCGCATCGCACGGCTGATGCGCGAACGCGTGACCCTGGGTTTCATCGACGTCGGCGGCTGGGACACCCATGTGGGCCAGGGCGGTGCGACCGGCCAGCTTGCCACCAAGCTCGGTGAGCTCGGCCGCGGCCTGGCGCTGTTTGCCGACGAGATGGGGCCACAGTGGAACAACACCGTGGTGGTGGTGGTCAGCGAGTTTGGCCGCACCTTCCGCGAGAACGGCAACCGCGGCACCGACCATGGCCATGGCAGCGCCTACTGGGTGCTGGGCGGCGGTGTGAAGGGCGGGCGAATCGCCGGCGAACAGGTGGAGGTCAAGGCCGCCACGCTGTTCCAGAACCGCGACTACCCGGTGCTCAACGAGTACCGGGCGCTATTTGGCGGCCTGTTCAAGCGTATGTACGGCCTGAACGACGCGCAACTGGCCGCCGTCTTTCCCGGGGCCAGTGCGCGCGATCTGGGCCTGGTTTAAGCCTTGCTCAGTCGGGCGGCAACCGTCTTGATGCGCTCGCCGAAGGCCTTGGCCGTGGCGAAGTCGCCCGCGGCCATTTCGTCCGTGGAGGCGTCGCTGGGCGAGACCGTCATCAGGCCGCCGAAGGACGCGACGTAGTTGATGTCGTCGCGCGTCGAAGCCTTCTTGTTGGCCGGCATCATGCCCGTGCCCACCCACAGCATGGAGTGCTGCTGGCTCAGCGTGAAGAAGTAGTGCAGCGTCGACAGCTTGTCGCCGTTCATGGAGGCGCTGTTCGTGAAGCCGGCGGCCAGCTTGTCCTTCCAGCCCTGGCCGAACCAGACCTTGCTAGATGCGTCGGCAAACTTCTTGAACTGCCAGCTGGCCGCGCCCATGTAGGTGGGCGAACCGAAGACGATGGCGTCGGCCGCGGCCAGCGCTTCCCAGTCGGCGTCCTTCAGATTGCCTTCGGCGTCGATGGCGATGAGTTGGGCGCCCGCGCTCTCGGCAACGGTCTCGGCGATGCGCTTGGTGTGGCCGTAGCCGGAGTGGTAGACGACAACGATCTTGCTCATGGAGGAATTCCTCTGGGGGTGGGGGTGGGGGTGGGAAGAAATCAAGCGGCCAGGTCGAAGACCAGGACTTCGGCGTTCTTGCCGGCGGTCAACGCGAGGCGCGATGTTTCGCGAATCTGCAAGGCATCACCGGTTGCCAGGTCTTGTCCATTCACGCTGAGCGCGCCGCGCACGAGGTGCACATAGGCAAGGCGACCGGGCGCCAGCTCAAGTTCCGCTTGCTCGGCGCCATCGAACAGGCCCGCATACAGCTTGGCATCGGCATGGATGGTCACCGAGCCTTGCGAGCCGTCGTTGGCCGCGACGAGACGCAGCCGGCCGCGCTTGGAGCCGGCGTCGAAGTGCTTCTGCTCATAGCTCGGCGCGATGCCGCGGGCGTCAGGCTGGATCCAGATCTGCAGGAAGTGCGTCGTTTCGTCCTTGGCATGGTTGAACTCGCTGTGCATCACGCCGGTACCGGCGCTCATCCGCTGCACATCGCCGGGGCGGATGACACCAGCGTTCGCACCACCGGCCTCGCCGTTGCCCATGCTGTCCTTGTGCGCCAGTTCGCCGGAGAGCACGTAGCTGATGATCTCCATGTCGCGATGGCCGTGCGTGCCGAAGCCCTTGCCAGCAGCGACCTTGTCCTCGTTGATGACACGCAGCGGCCCGAAGCCCATGCGGGCCGGATCGTAGTAGTCAGCAAAGGAGAAGCTGTGGAAGGACTTCAGCCAGCCGTGGTCGGCGTAGCCGCGGTCACTGGACTTGATCAGTTGCATCACTGGGTTTTGCATGCTGGCTCCTTGCTTGTTGGCGATGGAGTCAATGTAGGAGCGACCGTCGTATCCGGGAGTCGGCCTGCGTTGAGG
>NZ_JBFULE010000696.1:0-2770 GCF_056400485.1 Roseateles sp. P5_B10 | reverse complement strand
GGCCACGGATGATTCGGAATGCTTCACGGGCCTTGCGCGGTGACGAGCGGCTGTCGTGCGCAAAGCGGCTAGCATCGGCGGCCTCCACCGGAGGTCCTGCTTGCTGAAGTCCTGTCTGAAGTCCCTGCTGGGTGCGGCGTTCGCCGGCCTGGCCCTTGCCGCTGCTGCGCAATCGCCGCCGCCCGCGCCCGCCACCGCGCCCAACCCGCAGCAGCCACAGGCGCAGCCCCCCACCGTGTCCGCCAGCGCCCGGCGCCTGTATGAGCGCAGCAAGGGCCAGCTGCTGCAGATCCGCACGCTGCTCAAGACCCAGGACAGCCAGGCCTCGGTCGGCTCGGGCTTCCTCGTCAGCGATGACGGCCATGTCGTCACGAACTACCACGTCATCAGCCAGTTCGCGCTGGAGCCCGACAGCTACCGGCTGCGTTACGCGACGACCGACGGCCAGGGCGGGGCGCTGGAGCTGCTGGACTTCGACGCCCGTCGTGACTTGGCGCTGCTGCGCGCCGTCGACGACGGCAAGGGCGGTGGGCTCAAGGGCCGCGGCGCGCTGACCTTCCGCCCGCAGAACCAGCCGCTGGCCAAGGGCGAGCGCATCTACTCCATGGGCAACCCGCACGACGTGGCCTTCGCCGTCGTCGAGGGCAATTACAACGGCCTGGTGGAGCGCAGCTTCGACCCGCTGATCTATTACGCCGGCGGCATCAACCCCGGCATGAGCGGCGGCCCGGTGCTGGACGAGGACGGCCTGGTCGTCGGCGTCAACGTGTCGACGCTGCTGTTCGCCCAACAGGTCAGCTTCCTCGTGCCCGGCGAGTTCGCCGAGAGCCTGGTCAAGCGCAGCCTCGCCGCCAAACCCATCCGCACGGCGGCCTGGGGCCGGCTGCGCGACCAGTTGACGCGCTACCAGGACGAGCTCGTCACGCGCTTCCTGGCCGCACCTTGGGAGAGCGCCAATCACGACCGCTACCGCCTGCCCGTGCCCAAGCAGGACTTCATGCGCTGCTGGGGGCGGGGCACCTCGGCCGATACCAAGGGCCTGGACTTCGAACGCTCGCAGTGCCGCATGGACCACGCCCTCTTCGTCAGCGGCAATCTGCAGACGGGCTGGCTGGACATGTCCCATGAGGCCTATGACGGCAGCAAGCTCGGGGCGCTGCGCTTTGCGCGCCAGTACACGGGGAGCTTTCGCAACGAGCGCCTGGGGAGCGCCGACAAGTCGCGCACCGCGCCGTACTGCAAGGAGCAGTTCGTCGATCGTGATGGACTACCGCTGCGAGCCGTCGTTTGCCTGCGCGCCTACCGCAAGCTGGACGGCCTGCACGACCTCAGCGTGCTCGTGACGACGGTCGACTCACCCACCGAAGGCGCCCTGGGCCGCTTCGACGCCCGCGGCATCAGCTTCGACAACGCGCTCAAGCTGGCGKCGCATTACCTGGAGGGCTTCGCGTGGACGAACAGCAAAGCCAAGTGATGCCTGCCATCCCTGACGCCGCAGTCGTCGAACTGCTGGGCCGCGACGGCCGYGCGACCCTGGTGCAGCGCGTGACGCACTGGCCGGTGCGCATCGGCCGCTCGCCGGCCTGCGACATCGTGCTGGACGACGGCCACCTCGCCGCGGAACATGCCGAGCTGCAACTCGCCCCCGGCGGGGGTGTCAATCTCAGGCTGCTGGACAGCCGCAATGGCGGCAGCGTCGCCGGCAAGCGCCTGGCCGCGGGCGAGGAGGCCACGCTGCCCGAAGGCGGCGCCTTCCAACTCGCGAGCTGCTCGCTGCGCCTGCGCACCAGCGCCGACGCGCTGGCGCCCGAGCATTTGATGGTGATCCATCCGGTGCGCCACTGGGCTCTGCTGCCGCTGCTGCTGCTTTCTCTGGTGTTCTTCCAGTGGCTGGACCGCTGGAGCGCCGTCGACCCGGACGCGCGCTGGATCGATTACGCCTCGCCGTTGCTCGGGCCGCTGGCCTTCGTACTCGGCTGGGCCGGGCTGTGGTCGCTGGCCAGCCAGCTCTTTCATCATCGCTTCCCGTTCACGACGCATCTGCGCCGTGCCCTGGTCGTCATCGTCACGCTGCAGGTGCTGGAGTGGCTGCTGCCGGCAGTGGCCTATGCCTTCTCGTGGCCGCGCCTGATGGTGGTGGAGTCGCTGGCCACGCCGGTGGCCGCTGCGGCGTTGGTTGCCTGGCATGCCGGCCTGGTCTGGCCGGGCGCGCGGCGCATCCTGAACGGCGGCATTGCGGCCCTGCTGCTGCTCTTCCTGGGCCTGCAGGTGGGCAGCCGCCAGGAACAGCAATACGTCTTCGGCCCGCCCTATCTGGCCAGCCTGCCGCCGCCGGCGCTGCGCCTCGTGTCGCCGCAGCCGCCTGAGACGCTGATCGATTCGCTGAAGCCGCTGAAGGCCGAACTGGCCAGGCAGGCGCGCAAGGACAACGAGGGCGCCGTCGACGACGACGTCGGCGCCGGCGAGTGAGGCGCTGCGCTCAGGTCTGTGGCAGGAAGCCGTCGACCGAGAGGTAGCGCTCGCCGGTGTCGTAGTTGAAGCCGAGCACACGTGCATTCGCGGGCAGCTCGGGCAGCTTCTGCGCAATGGCCGCGAGCGTCGCGCCGCTGGAGATACCCACGAGCAGGCCTTCCTCGCGGGCGCAGCGGCGGGCGTATTCGCGTGCGGCCTCGGCCTCGACCTGGATGACGCCGTCCAGCAGCGCCGTGTCCAGCACCGCCGGGATGAAGCCCGCGCCGATGCCCTGGATGGGGTGCGGGCTGGGCTGGCC
>NZ_JBFULE010000695.1:0-2775 GCF_056400485.1 Roseateles sp. P5_B10 | reverse complement strand
GACCTAGACGCAGCTCTCAAACAGGTTGGCGTCCATAAGTAGGACATTGACTTCGGCTTCAGGCCGCTGAACCCTCGGCCCTTGCCCACAGGTTTCTGCCGGACCAGACGTCCTCAGGCGGCATTCCGCGGTGTCCGCCGGCGGAAAGCATGTTCCAGCTCCAAAGATGTGGCCTGCAGTGGGGGTTTGCGATGGAGCCGGCGTGATCGCGGCAAAGCGACACCGCACGAAACGGATTGAAGGCAAACAGGCAGTCGAAGCCGTGGTGGCCGTCGAGGATTCGCTGCCGAAGGCGGGGCAGGGCCGCTGTGCGTATGTTCTCCAAGCCCCGGATGTACCGCACCATCTGCGCGTAGCGGTCAGCGACGTCTAGGTAGCTGAACGCGAAGAATCCCAGCATCGCGCCGTCATGCACTGCCATGGGCAGCAGGCGCTCCTCGACGAGCTCGAAGAGCGGTCGCGCGATACCCCTCTGTGTGAACAGCTCTCCGAGGACGACCAGCATGCGCAGCACGCTGCGACTCCATTCGTAGGCTACGGCTGGTTGCTGGCTGACATTGGCCATGCGCAGCATGATCACAGCCGCGGTAAGCGCGTCCAGCCCCGCGCGGCGCTCGAGCGCGGCAGCGAGAACGCCGTCGATGACGACCTCTCCGGATCGGAGGCGGGATGGCTGGCTTCCGCGACGCTTGACCAAAAGCTGGATGTCCGGGTCGAGCCCGGCTATCAGTGATTCCAGCTCCCGTCTTGTCAGCGAAGCCGCAGTCAGAGCTGACCACAGCGGGTTAGTTAAGCATGCGCTGGCGCCCGGGAAGGACGCCTCGACGACCGGGAGGACGCTTCTCGGCACATGCCGGCCCGAGAAATAGCTGGACCACTTGTGAAGGTGGTACGTGCGCTGCTCTCCGCCCGCCGTGACGGATTCGAAAAGCTGCTCGTGATCGGTGGGCGTCGGCAGCCCGGTCTTGGCCTGCAGGGAGTAGGCCCAGAACACCGCTCGAAGAGCGTCCTCAGGAGCCCTCCTCCTGGCGCCGGTTTTGTCCGCGATCTGGGCGCGGTCGCAAAACTCATCGAGAGAAAGTCGAGCTGAATCAGTAGCTTGCATGCGGCGGGACGATGCTGGCACGGGAACTTTCGACCACCATCATTCCCGTTGGCGCGCCTACGGTCCATCCATAGGATGTGTGACAACGGCCATCCAGGCGCCGCCAAGGAGAACCTGCAGTGAACAACGGCAGCCAAGATCAACTCGCTCACGAGATCGAGCAAGTCCTGCGTGAGCAGCATGGTGAAGTCTTGGGTGGCGCAGCGCTGTATCGGACGCTGGGATTCCGGACGTCAGCTGCGATGCGCCAGGCCAAGGCACGTGGGAAGTTGCCCGTGCCGGTCTTTCCCATCGCGCACCGTCGCGGGCGCTTCGCGCTCACGCACGAAGTTGCTCGCTGGCTGGCGAGCTGCAGGATGAACAGCTTCTGTCAGGCCGACAACGCTGAGCCGGCACGAGCCTAGTTCCGCATCAAGCCGTCGAGTCGGACGCGATCCGTGCCCGACGGCCTTCGATCAACCTATCAAGGAGGTGACCACCTGAACCCATAGCAATTTGCCGCCCAGAAGCGACAAAGCCCGGGGGTGCAACCCTGGGCTTTGTGCCTGACCCGAAGGCCAGCGAGATTGGACATCTACGCAGCCAGTATGGGCCGCATACCTTGAGGCGTCAAGCCTTGAGGTAGCTGGGCGAACTCATCCCTTCCATTTGAAAGGACCGCCCATGCGGATAGCCATCTGGCCATCGCAGGCGTCGACACGCCTGTCCGATTCGTTTCTTTCCGCGCTCGCTCGTCTCGCGGCTGGCGCTGATCGCCTTGGGGGTGCGCCATGAACGCCCCCGTCCGTCGGCTCATCAAGCCGACCACGCCCCGGACCGTCCACCTTCTGAACCTGAAGGGCGTGTTGCTCTCTCCGGTCCAGGCCGAGGCCACCACCGAAAGCGCCTTTGTGCAGGTCGCGGCGCTATGCCCCGCGACCCGGTGCATCGCGTCTCAGCCCGAGTCCCTTGAGCTGCCCGGGCAGACCTACACGCCTGACTACCGCGTTGAGACCCTCGACGGCCGGACATCGGTCTGGGAGGTCAAGCTCGAAGCCAAGGTGCCCAAGTACCGGGCGCTGTTCAACCTGGCCGCGCGGCATCTGGCCGAGCGCGGCGAGCAGTTCTTCCTCATCTCGGAGAAGTCACTGCGGCGGCGAGACCAGCACCACGCCGTGCGCCTGGTGCTGCGCTACGCCAAGGGGCACTTTGAACCCGCTGACCTCGCGCGGGTCACCCAGCACCTGCGGGCTCACCCATCTGGCGCTTCGATACAGCAGCTTGCGACCGAGCTGCATGTTTCGCGCGAGCTGCTGTTCCACCTGATCGCTACGCGTGTCATCACGTTCGCTGGCGGCCTCAGCACTGCATCGAACAGCCGCCTCATCCACACCGACTATCTGGAGAACAACGATGCCCTTTTCCTTGCACGTTGGCTTGGCGTTTCGCCGTGGCGCACGGACGTTTGAACTGATCCGCGAGCTGGCTGACGGCAACTGGAGCTATGAAGACAGCCACACCCGCCGTCCGGGCACCATGCCCAAGCACAAGCTGCTGAAGTCGATCTGGGCCGGCGACATCGTTCTGATGGGGCACGACAGCGCGCTCGCGCCGAAAGAAGACAAGACCGCTGTGCTGCCGCTTGTGGCCTACGACAACCTCAAGGGCGTGCACCTGGAAAGGTTCAAGCG
>NZ_JBFULE010000694.1:0-2782 GCF_056400485.1 Roseateles sp. P5_B10 | reverse complement strand
GGCCTGTATGGCGTGAACAACGCCGTGTCGCTGCGCCGCTCTGACGCGATCTGTTCCGCCMTGCAATTGATCAACTTCTGGCAGGACTTCAGTCGTGATGGACCCAATGGCCGGCTCTATGTGCCGCAGGCCGACCTCAGCCGCCATGGCATCAGCGCCGAGGATGTGCTCGCCTGCCGTGACAGCCCTGCCGCTCGCGCCTTGATCGCCGACCTCTGCGCCTGGGCCCGCGCGCTGATGCTCGAGGGTGCACCGCTGGCCCTTGCGCTGCCCGGCCGCGCGGGCTGGGAACTGCGCCTGGTCGTCCAGGGCGGCCTGCGCATCCTCGACAAGATTGAGGCGCGTCATCACGACAGCCTCGTGCACCGCCCTGCCCTGGGGGTTCTGGACTTGCCGCGGCTGCTGTGGCGCGCCCTGACAATGCGGGCCGCACCATGAGCCCCGAACAATACGTCCAAGAGAAAGCCGCCGCGAGCGGCTCGAGCTTCTATTACGCCTTCCTGTTCCTGCCGCCACCGCGGCGGGCGGCGATCACGGCCTTCTATGCGTTCTGCCGCGAGGTGGACGATGTCGTCGATGAGACGCAGGACGCCGGTGTCGCGGCGACCAAGCTGGCCTGGTGGCGCAAGGAGGTGGCCAGCGCCTTTGCCGGGCAGCCCAGCCACCCGGTCATGAAGGCGCTGATGCCGCACACGGCCAGCCATGACATCCGGTTGGAGCATCTCAACGCCGTCATCGAAGGCTGCGAAATGGACCTGCAGCAAACGCGCTACCTCGACTTTCCGGGACTGCAGCGCTACTGCCATCTGGTGGCCGGCGTCGTCGGCGAAGTCGCCAGCGGCATCTTCGGCCGCACGCAGCCGCAGACCGTCGACTACGCCCACAAGCTGGGCCTGGCGATGCAGCTGACCAACATCATCCGCGACGTCGGCGACGATGCCCGGCGCGGCCGCATCTACCTGCCGGTGAACGAGCTGCAGCAGTTCGGCGTCAAGGCCAGCGAGATCCTGCTGCGCAGCAAGCCCTGGGGCTATTCGGACCGCTTCACGGCGCTGATGAAGTTCCAAGCCGAGCGCGCCCATCAGCTCTACGACGAGGCGCTGGCGCTGCTGCCCGAGGTCGACCGGGCCGCGCAGAAGCCTGGGCTGATGATGGCCAACATCTACCGTGCCCTGCTCGTGGAGATCGAGCGAGAGAACTTCCAGGTGCTGCACCAGCGCATCGCGCTGACGCCGCTGCGCAAGCTCTGGATCGCGATGAAAACGAATTGGCGCGGGCGGTGAGCCACGTCGCCATCGTCGGTGGCGGCTGGGCCGGCATTGCGGCGGCTGTGGCGCTGGCCGATGCCGGCCACGACATCACCGTCTTCGAGATGGCGCCGCAGCTCGGCGGCCGCGCGCGCAGCGTGGCGGGCGAGCCACCGTACGACAACGGCCAGCACATCCTTATCGGCGCCTACCGCGACAGCCTGGCGCTGATGCGCCGCCTGGGCATCGACCCGAACGCCGTGCTGAAGCGCCTGCCGCTGGCCCTGCCTTACCCGGGCGAGCCTGGCCTGCAACTGCCGCCGGGCCCGCCACTGATCGCCTTCGCGCGCGGCGTGCTGGCGCAGCATGGCTGGCCGCTGTCGGCGCGGCTGGGCCTGCTCACCGCGGCGGGCGGCTGGCTGGCGCGAGGCTTCCGTTGCGATACGCGACTGAGCGTCGCCGAGCTGTGCGCCCGCCTCCCGGCCGCAGTCAAACGCGATCTCATCGAGCCGCTGTGCGTGGCCGCGCTGAACACGCCGGCGCCCCAGGCCAGCGCCCAGGTCTTCTTGCGTGTGCTGAAGGACGCCCTCTTCAGTGGCGCCGGCAGTGCGGACTTGCTCCTGCCACGGCGACCGTTGTCCGAACTGCTTGCCGGGCCGGCGACGGCTTGGCTGGGCGAGCGGCTGCGTCTGGCCTCACGGGTGCAGAAGATCGAGCCCTGCTGGCGTGTCGATGGCGAAGCCTTCGACGGAGTCGTGCTGGCCTGCACCAGCGTCGAGGCAGCTCGGCTGACCGCTGACATCGCACCCGCCTGGTCGGCGACTGCTGGCGCACTGGGCTTTGAGCCCATCATCACCGTCTACCTGAGCAGCCCCGGCAGCGCCCTGCCCGCACCCATGCTGGCGCTGCGTGAGGGGCCAGACGCGCCAGCCCAGTTTGTCTTCGACCATGGCGCCCTCGGCGGCGCTGCCGGGCGCTTTGCCTTCGTCGTCAGCGGCGCGGCAGCCTGGGTGGAGCGCGGTGGCTGCGCAGAGGCCGTGCTCGCGCAGGCGCAGCGGGAATTGAGCTGGGCCACGCCACCCGTCATCGACAAGGTGCTGACAGAGAAGCGGGCGACCTTTGCCTGCACGCCAGGTCTGGTGCGCGCATCGGCCCGCATCRCACCGGGCTTGTGGGCCGCCGGCGACTACATCGCCGGCCCCTACCCCGCCACGCTCGAAGGCGCCGTGCGCGCAGGCCTGGCGGCCGCTCAGGGCGCTGGCGCGGAGGCTGGAATGGCGGCGAAAGGCGCCGCCAGCGGCTCGCCGACAAACACGCCCTGAGCCGTCCACGCCACGCTGTGCCAATAGGCTTCCAGCGCGCTCACCCCTTGGGCATAGGCCTGGATCAGCATCTGCGGGTGCGGGAACTTCTGCAGATGGTTGCAGGGCTCGCTGACCGTGCCGTAGCTGGCCGTCGCGCCGGCGTCGATCCAGTCGAGGATGTTCATTTGCCCCTCATCAGCCGGCGGTTTGTCGAGCAGGCCGCCCGCAGAC
>NZ_JBFULE010000693.1:0-2784 GCF_056400485.1 Roseateles sp. P5_B10 | reverse complement strand
CGGTTCGCGCGTCCAGCCGCAGGCCTGCATCACTGGCCTGGCTGATCATCCAGTCCAGCGTCACCAGCGATTGCTGGTCCTCCGGGTAGCCGCCACCCACGTTGGAGTGGGCGCCGGAGAACCACACCTGCGTCAACCGGTCCGGCGGCACCTTGTTCGCGGCGACCAGCGCAGCCTCGTGAGCCTCATCGAAGAGGATGGGATGGAAGGTCTGGCGCTCGTCATCCAGCGACAGCGCATGGCAGGCGCGCTGGACTTGCACGCTCAAGTGATGGTCCTTTGACACCATGGGCCATATCAGCAGCGAGATTCCCCACTTGAGCTCGTCCACTGGCATCCCATACGCCGCCACGGTGTCCCACAGGCCAAGGAAGCGGATAGGGACCTTGCGCCGCTCCGGCGGCAAGTCCTGAATGTGGCGCCTGCCGGCGAGCGTCGAGGGCAGCAGCAGCAGGTCGCGCAGCCGGCGGCCCAGCCAGACGATGGGGCTCCAGGACGGATAGGTCTCGTTGCGGTAGCGGCGGTACGCCGCCAGCGCGTGCGCATGCAGTTCAGACTCGGACCGCCCCTGCACCAGGCCCTGGCTCTCGATCAGTGCGACCACCACGCGAATGGTGTATGCGCCCCGGCTGAACCCGAAGCCGTAGATCTCGTCGCCCGGCTTCCAGACCCGGCAGACGAACTTGTAGAGGTCGATGACGTTGCGCTTGAGGCCGTAGCCGAACGCGCCGCCCAGGGCGGCCAGGTATTTGTTGGACGACGTGCCCACGCCGTCGTCATAGTGCGCAAGCTGGTCGGGCTCGGTCTGGTCCAGTGCCTGGAAGATGCGCCAGACATTGGTCTTTTCCGCCTTGGCGGAACTGTTGCCCGTTCCGTCCGAGCACAACACGAGTCTCTTTGGCATGTCCCCTCCCACTCCCAACAATGAATCGACGCCGGCGGCGCCACACACTGGCCTTTCAGGCCGCTGCGGCTAATTCGGCCACGCCTGCACGCGTGAGTCGCCGTTCTGCACGTGATAGTCGAACGCGAGTGCCACGCCCAGCTCCGAGACCAGTTGGGCTTCTTGGCCGTGGCCGCGGCCGGCACGAAGGAGGCGTCATAGGCGCGGTGCATCCGTAGCCGCTTCACGACAGGCGCTTCACCCAGCTGGGCGAAAGCATCTTTCCATTCGGGCGGTACGGAGGCCTTGTCCGGGCCGGAGCTGATACTGTGGGAGTCCAATCGCAAGGCCAACACCGAGCGCCGATTTCAGCGCTCGGAACTCCAAATTGCCCACGGCGCGATCTCCCAGTATTGCGTTCATGGCACTCCCCTCCCCTGGGCCTGATTTCATTCGGCCTCTCTCAGGAAGGCATCCCCAACACTGTGGAAGGGCTGGCGCGCTCCCACTACTAAACGGTGATGGGCACTCGCTGGCCCAAGCCAGCCGCGTAAAACGGCCGCGTGCGTCTGCTGGCGCACATACACCAGGCTGAGGGGCGTGCACGATGCCCGGCAATGTCCGCCCGCTGGGAACCATCATGAATGAAGCTGCGCTGCCTCTGACCGACGAGGACGACGGCCCCTTGTCGCCATGGTGGGTCCGCACCGTGTTGATCGTGATGGCGCTCGGCTTTGCCGGCCTCATCGCAGTCACGTTGCTCGCCTACCGCAATGCACCGCCCATCCCCGCGCAGGCGACGGACCTTGCAGGCTCGCTGCAATTCAGCGGCGACGACATCGCAGAAGGCCAGGCCGTGTTCCTGAAATACGGGCTGATGGCCAACGGCAGCATCTGGGGCCACGGCGCCTACCTTGGGCCAGACTATGCGGCCGCGGCCTTGCACCGAATGGGCGAAGTCACGGCCCAGTCCATCGCGTTGGCGCGTCACCAGCAACCCTTTTCGGATCTGACGCCGTCTCAGCAGGCGGCGGTGCGCGCCGAGACGGCGGTCGAGCTGAAGACCAACCGCTACGACCCCGACACCGGGGTGTTGCGGCTGACCGCCTCGCAAGCGACGGCTCATCGAGAGCTGATCGAGCATTGGACCCGCTACTTTCACGACCCGGCGCTCAATGGGGGGCTCTCGGCCGACCTGATCACGGACCGCGCGGAGCTGAGGCAGTTCACAGCCTTCGTCAGCTGGGCCGCGTGGGCTTCCGTCRCCGTGCGGCCGGGCGAAAGCTATTCCTATACCAACAACTTTCCCTACGACCCGAACGTTGGCAACCGGCCGGTCGCCGGAGCCCTGTTCTGGAGCGCCCTGAGCCTCGTGGTGCTGTTGGCCGGGATCGCCGTGGTGCTGCTGGCCTTCGGCAAGTTCGATTACCTCGGCTGGGTCACCCGGGGCCACAAGGTCAGGCCGCAGCTGCTGCCGGGCCAGTCCAGCGACGGGCAGAAAGCGTTGGTCAAGTTCTTCGTGGTGGTCGCCGTGCTTCTGTTGGGGCAGACGCTGGTCGGCGGTGGTGTCGCACACTACCGCGCCGACCCGGGCAGCTTCTACGGCTTCGACCTCGAACGCATCTTTCCCAGCAATCTGCTGCGAACCTGGCACCTGCAGCTGGCGATCTTCTGGATCGCGACCGCCTATGTCGCTGCGGCGCTGTTTCTCGGGCGTTCACTGCGCAAAGACGAGCCGCGCTGGCTCGCACCCTTGACGCACGTGCTCTTCGCAGCCTTTGCCCTGGTGATTGGCGGCAGCCTGCTCGGGGAATGGCTGGGAATCTCGCAGGTGCTTGGCGATTGGTGGTTCTGGCTCGGCAACCAGGGCTGGGAATACCTCGAACTCGGCAGAGTGTGGC
>NZ_JBFULE010000692.1:0-2792 GCF_056400485.1 Roseateles sp. P5_B10 | reverse complement strand
CGGTGGCCTTCGTCGAGTCGCTGGGCGGCATCACCTTCGCCTACTGCCCCTACCCCGGCCTCGAGGAGCCACTGACCTGCCAGTTCGAAGGTCGCAACGGCTGCGATCGCCTGCGCAGCGGCCAGGATCTGGACCTGCATCTGCCGGCCGAGGCGCTCTACGTGTTCAACGGCGACGGCCTCGCCTTGCGCCGCCTGGCCGCACCGGAGTTGGCGGCATGAAGTGGCTGCCCTTGGTGGCGGCGCTAGCGGCCGCGCCGGCGCTGGCCGCATCGCCCAAGCTCCTGGTCTGGATCAATGGCGACAAGGCCTACAACGGCCTGCAGAAGGTCGGCGATGCCTTCGAGAAGGCCTCGGGCGTCAAGGTCGTCGTCGAGCACCCGGTCGATGCGACCGACAAGTTCCAGCAGGCCGCCGGTGCTGGCAAGGGCCCGGACATCTTCTGCTGGCCCCACGACCGTGTCGGCGAATGGGCCAAGGCGGGCTTGCTGACGTCGCTGCGTCCGTCGGCGCGGCTGAAGGCCGAGTCCGAAGACCAGGCCTGGGCGGCGCTGAGCTACCGCGGCCGCATCTGGGGCTACCCCATCGCCATCGAGACGACGGGCCTGATCTACAACAAGGCCCTGGTGCCCACGCCGCCCGCGACCTGGGACGAACTGATCGCGCTGGACAAGAAGCTTCAGGCCAGCGGCAAGCACGCCGTGCTGTGGGACTACAACAAGAGCTTCTTCAGCTGGCCCATGATTGCCGGCGCGGGTGGCGTCATCTTCGGCCGTGATACCCAGGGTGATTTCGATCCCAAGAAGGTGGACGTCAACAACGAAGGCGCCCTGGCTGGTGCCCAGATGATCGAGCGCCTCATCAAGGGCGGCCACATGCCCAAGGGCGCGCGCTACTCCGAGATGGAGTCCGCCTTTGCCCGTGGCGAGGTGGCCATGATGATCTCCGGCCCCTGGGCCTGGGACAACGCCAGGCGCGCCAAGATCGACATCGGCGTGGCACCCATTCCGGCCGTCATTGCCGGCAAGCCGAGCAAGAGCTTTGTCGGCGTGCTGGGCTGCATGATCTCGGCGCCCAGCAAGAACAAGGACATCGCCAAGGAGTTCATCGAGAACCACCTGATGCGCCCCGAAGCGCTGAAGGTGCTGGATGCCGACGTGCCCATCGGCGTGCCGGCCAACAAGGCCTTCTACGCCGAGCTGTCAGTCAACCCGCTGATCGCAGCCAGCATGACCAATGCGCGCAACGGCGCGCCCATCCCCAACATCCCCGAGGTCGGCCGCTTCTGGACCGCGATGGACGCGGCGCTCGAAGCCATCACCAACGGACTGCAATCACCGAAGGACGCGCTCGACGGCGCCGCCGCACGGATGCTGCTGAACAAATGAACGCCTTGTCCTCATCCCTCGGCCAAGGCGCCTACACGACGCTGCCGCCCTCGCTGACCGAGAAGCTGTCCAAGTGGCTGCACTGGCCGCTCGCCATCCTCGGCATGGTCGCCGCGCTGTATCTCGTCTTCCTGATTTACACGACCGGCCAGGCCGCCTGGGCCATCGGTCTGCTCGTGCTGTTCACCGCCGGCTTCTACGTCTACCTCAGCCGCGGCGGCTTCGCCTGGCGCTACCTCTTCCCCGGCGTGGCCGGCATGCTGGTCTTCATCGCCTTCCCGCTCGTCTACACGGCGCAGATCGGCCTGACGAACTACTCCAGCATCCACCTGCTCAGCGAAAGCCGCGTGCGCGAGTACCTGCTGGAGCAGCATGACGCGGTGGAAGACCGGGTGCTGAACTACAGCCTGCATGCCAGCGGCGCCGAATTCCGCCTCGTGCTGAAAACCGAAGGCGAAGCCAACCCGCAGTGGATGTCGCCACCGCTGGCGCTGCGCGCGGGCAAGGACCTCCGCGTGGACCTGGCCGCGGCGGACKCCACGTCCGCACCGACAGGCGCCGCCCTGCCCTTGCCCGAGCTGATCAAGCACCGCGACGCGCTGGCCAAGCTCGTGCTCGTTGCGCCCGACAAGACCGAGCTGCATTACCTCGGCCTGCGMGAGTTCGGCCCCGTCAAGCCGATGTGGACGACGAATGCCGACGGCAGCCTGACACGCGCCGCCGACGGCGCCGTGTTCAAGGCCAACCGCGACACCGGTTTCTTCCAGACGGCGGCGGGCGAAACCCTGCAGCCCGGCTTCAAGGCCTTCATCGGCATGGCGAACTACACGCGCATGCTGTTCGACGCCGAGTTCCGCGGCCCCTTCCTGTCCATCTTCAGCTGGACGGTCATCTTCTCTGCGCTGACCGTCGTCTTCTCAACCGCCATCGGCATGCTCTTCGCCGTGCTGCTGAACTGGGAGGGCATGAAGTACCGCACCACCTACCGCACCCTGCTCTTCCTGCCGTATGCGGTGCCGGGCTTCATTTCCATCCTCGTCTTCAAGGGCCTGTTCAACCAGAACTTCGGCGAGATCAATGCCATCCTGAACGCACTGATCGGCGTCAAGCCGGCCTGGTTTGCCGACCCGCTGCTGGCCAAGACCATGCTGCTGATCGTCAACGTGTGGCTGGGYTAYCCCTACATCATGATCCTGTGCTCYGGGCTGCTGAAGGCGATYCCSGCSGACCTGTACGAAGCCTCGGCSCTGGCCGGCGCCAGCCCCGCGACCAACTTCCTCAAGATCACYGCGCCGCTGATCATCAAGCCGCTGGCGCCGCTGCTGGTCAGYGCCTTCGCSTTCAACTTCAACAACTTCGTGCTGATCGCGCTGCTGACCGACGGCCGGCCGGACTTCCTGTCCAC
>NZ_JBFULE010000691.1:0-2807 GCF_056400485.1 Roseateles sp. P5_B10 | reverse complement strand
CCGCGCGATGCTCCTGGAGCCCCACGGCGAAGACGATGGCTGCGTGCGGGCGCTCCCCGGTCTCGCTGCGTTGGGCGAGCGACAGCAGGCGGTAGTGCTCGGCGTCGTTGATGACCGACTCGTCCATCACGAGGGCAACGATGTCCTCATCGAAGATCTCGTTCTTGCGGTCGGCCAGATCCTTGAAACGCTGGAAGGCCGCATTGACCTCGGCTTCACTCTCCAACTGGATGCCAAGCTCCTGCAGCCGCGCCTTGAAGGCATTGCGGCCAGACAGCTTGCCCAGCACGATCTTGTTGGCCGCCCAGCCCACATCCTCGGCGCGCATGATTTCATAGGTGTCGCGCGCCTTCAGCACGCCGTCCTGGTGGATGCCTGAGGCGTGCGCGAAGGCGTTGGCGCCGACGACGGCCTTGTTGGGCTGCACGACGAAGCCGGTCGTCTGCGATACCAGCCTGGAGGCCGGCACGATCTGCGACGTGTCGAGGCCGACATCCAGGCCGAAATAGTCGCGCCGCGTCTTGACGGCCATGACGACCTCTTCGAGCGAACAGTTGCCGGCGCGCTCGCCCAGGCCGTTGATGGTGCATTCCACCTGGCGAGCGCCGCCAATCTTCACGCCGGCCAGGGAATTGGCGACCGCCATGCCCAGGTCGTTGTGGCAGTGCACGCTCCAGATGGCCTGGTCGGAGTTGGGCACCTTCTCGCGCAGGCGGCGCAGAAAGTCGCCATAGAGCTCGGGAATGGCATAGCCCACCGTGTCGGGGATGTTGATGGTGCCGGCGCCTTCCTTGATGACGCCCTCGCAGACTCGGGCGAGAAAGTCGATGTCRGAGCGGTAGCCGTCCTCGGGCGAGAACTCGATGTCGCCGCACAGGTTGCGCGCGAAGCGCACCGCCAGCATGGCCTGCTCCAGCACCTGCTCGCGGGTCATGCGCAGCTTCTTCTCCATGTGGAGTTCGCTGGTGGCGATGAAGGTGTGGATGCGAGCCCGGTGAGCAGGTGCCAGCGCTTCGGCCGCTCGTGAGATGTCACGGTCGTTGGCGCGGGCCAGTGAACAGACCGTGCTGTCCTTGACCGCCGCGGCAATGGCCTTGACCGCCTCGAAGTCACCATTGCTCGATGCCGCGAAACCGGCCTCGATGATGTCGACCTTCATGCGCTCCAGTTGGCGGGCGATGCGCAGCTTCTCCTCGCGCGTCATGGACGCGCCGGGCGATTGCTCACCATCGCGCAGCGTGGTGTCGAAGATGATCAGTTTGTCGGTCATCGCACGTTTTCCTCTCGAATCTGGGGCACGGCCRCCGGTGCGCGAGACAGGCCGGACAGGATGGCCTGCATGGACGCACGCACGATGCTGCCATCAATGCCGACGCCGTGGCGAGTCACGTYGCCCACGCGAAGCTCCAGATAGGCCACCGCGCGCGCATCGGCGCCGCTGCCGATCGAATGCTCGTGGTAGTCCAGCACACGGACCTCTTGGCCCAGGCGTGTCGACAGCGCGTTGACGAAGGCATCGATGGGACCGTTGCCCTCTCCCTGCACATGGCCCATCCAGCCACCCAACACGATTTCGGCCGACAGGCGCATCGCGCCGCCCGCTACTTCGGTCATCTGCGGCTGCACGACGGCCGCGCCAGCGTCACCGATGCCGTACTCGCGTTCAAAGATGGCAAAGATGTCTGCGGCCGTCAGTTCCTTGCCGGCGTCGTCCATGACGCGTTGTACGACCTGGCTGAACTCGATCTGCAGGCGCCGCGGCAGCTCCAGGCCGTATTCCGCTTCCAGCAGATAGGCGATGCCGCCCTTGCCTGACTGGCTGTTCACGCGGATGACGGCGTCATAGCTGCGGCCCAGGTCCTTGGGGTCGACGGGGAGATAGGGCATGTCCCAAATCTCCCCCTCCCGGCGGGCTGCGAAGGCTTTCTTGATGGCGTCCTGGTGGGAGCCCGAGAAGGAGGTGTAGACGAGGTCGCCCACGTAAGGGTGGCGCGGATGCACAGGGATCTGCGTGCAATGCTCGACGCAGCGGCGTACCTCGTCGATGTCGGAGAAATCGAGCTGCGGGTCCACACCCTGGGTGTAAAGGTTGAGCGCGATGTTGACGAGGTCGACGTTGCCGGTGCGCTCGCCGTTGCCGAACAAGCAGCCCTCGACGCGGTCAGCGCCCGCCATCAACGCGAACTCGCCAGCCGCCGTGCCGGTACCGCGGTCGTTGTGCGGGTGCACGGACAGCACGATGGATTCGCGGCGCGCCAGGTTGCGGTGCATCCACTCGATCATGTCCGCGAAGATATTGGGCGTGCTGTGCTCGACGGTGGACGGCAGGTTGATGATGCACTTGCGCTCGGGCGTCGGCTGCCAGACCGCCGTCACCGCATCGACGACACGCTTGCTGAAGGCCAGCTCGGTGCCAGAAAACATTTCGGGCGAATACTCGAAGCGCCAGTCCACGCCCGGCCGCGCGGCGGCCAGTTCCTTGATCTGGCGGGCGTGCGAGGCCGCGAGCTCGACGATGCCGTCCTCGTCCGTGCCGAGCACGACACGGCGCATGATGGGTGCGACCGCGTTGTAGACGTGGACGATGACGCGACTTACGCCATCCAGCGACTCAAAAGTGCGCTCGATCAGGTGGGCACGCGCCTGCGTCAGCACCTGGATGGTCACGTCGTCGGGGATGTGTCCGCCGTCGATGAGCAGGCGGATGAAGTCGAACTCGGTCTGCGACGCCGACGGGAAGCCGACCTCGATCTCCTTGAAGCCGATCTTCACGAGCTGCTGGAACATGCGCAGCTTGCGGGCAATGT
>NZ_JBFULE010000690.1:0-2808 GCF_056400485.1 Roseateles sp. P5_B10 | reverse complement strand
GGGGCTCCAGAAGACGGACGCCGTCTTCTGGAGCCCTGCCGACTGGGCCTGGACCGGCGGGCTGATGGATGCGTTGTTGCCCACGCTCTACTTCGGCCGCCCCATCGTCGCCTGGCAGGGGCGTTTCTCTGCGGCCAAGGCCTTCGAGCTGATGGCGGCCTACGGCGTCACGCATGCCTTCCTGTTCCCGACGGCGCTCAAGGCCATGATGAAGGCTGAGCCTCGCCCGAAGCGCCATGCGCTGAAGCTGCGTGCGCTGATGAGCGCCGGCGAGGCGGTCGGTGACGCGGTGTTCAGCTGGTGCCGCGATGCGCTGGGGGTTCCGGTCAACGAGATGTTCGGCCAGACCGAGATGAATTACGTGGTCGGCAACTGCCAGGCCCTGTGGCCGGCCAAGCCTGGCAGCATGGGCCGGGCCTACCCCGGCCATCGCGTGGCCGTCATCGATGACGAAGGCCGTGAATGCGCGCCCGGCGAGACCGGCGAGGTGGCGGTGAACGCGCGTGACCGCCACGGCGATCCCGACCCGGTCTTCTTCCTTGGCTACTGGAACAACGAGGCCGCGACGAAGGCCAAGTTCACGGGCGACTGGTGCCGCACCGGCGACCTCGCCCGCAGCGATCGGGACGGCACGCTCTGGTACGAAGGCCGGGCGGACGACGTCTTCAAGGCCGCCGGCTATCGCATCGGCCCCGGCGAGATTGAGAACTGCCTGCTCAAGCATGCGGCCGTGGCGAACGCGGCCGTCGTGCCCAAGCCCGACGCCGAACGCGGCGCGCTGGTGAAGGCCTATGTCGTGCTGGCCGACGGGCATGCTGCTAGCACCGCGCTGGTGGAGGCCCTGCAAGCCCATGTGAAGGCGCGCCTGGCGCCCTACGAGTACCCGAAGGAAATCGAGTTCATCGACGCCCTGCCGATGACGACGACGGGCAAGGTGCAGCGGCGCGTACTGCGGCTGCGCGAGCAGGAACGGGCCGAAGCTCGATCTGATTCAAGCCGCGCGGTTGCGCAGCCTCAGCAGGCTCAGCCCCAGCAGCACGAACAGCCCGCCTGAGATGCGGTTGAACAGCCGCAGATGCCGTACCTCGGTCAGGAAGCGGCGCAGCGAGCGGAACAGGCCCACATAGACCGCGTGGGACACCAGGGCCAGCACGGTGAAGGTCAGGGTGAGCAGCAGGGTCTGCAGTAGCAGTGAATGGCCGGGTGTCAGGAACTGGGGGAACAGCGCCGTGAAGAACAGGATGGCCTTGGGGTTGGTGACGGCCACGCCCATGCCTTGCAGGAAGAGCTTGCCCGGCGTGTGCGGCTGATTGGCCGACGCCGGGGCATCCAACCGCAGCGGCGCGCTGCGCCACTGCTTGATGCCCAGATAGATCAGGTAGCCCGCGCCGATGAGCTTGACCACGAGGAAGGCCGAGGCCGACACGGCCAGCAGGGCGCCCATGCCGGCGGTGGCCGCACCGGACACGATGAAGAGGCCGGCGGCATTGCCCAGGGAGCTGAATGCCGTATGCCGCGGTCCGACGGCAACCGAATTGGAGAGTGCGAGCAGCACGCCGGGGCCGGGAGCAAACGTGGCGAGCAGGGCGACGCCGCAGAACAGCAGCCAGGTCGAGAAGGGCATGGGACAAGCAGATGAAGCGGCGACCCGGCCAGTCTATGCAAGGCCTCAAGACCGTGCGCGCTGGTAGTGCAATCGCCAGAGCAGTGCCCAGGTCTTGCCGCCGTCATTGCTGCCTTCCCAGTCCCAGTCGAAGCTGTCGGGCTTGATGTCGTAGAAGCGCATGCGCTGGCCCTTGATCTGTTCGCCGACGGGCTTGAGGTCGGTCGCGAAGAATCGTGTCTCGCCGATGCTGCCGCCGGTCAGCGCGAAGAAGCCGCCCTGGTTGTCGGCCCAGGCCTGGTGCCAGACGCCGGCCTTGTCGAGTACCGACAGCGAGCGGCCCAGCAGCCGCGGCGCGACGGCCGGGTCGCCCTCGAAGTTCTCCTCGATGACCTGGCCGTCGAGGATCTTGCCGACGCGGTTGCGAGCCTGGCCCGGGCTGCCGTTGGCGTTCTGCCAGGTGACGATCCAGTCGCCGACCCAGAAATCAAACAGTTCGGCCGGCGCGGCGGCTTGGGCGGGCGAGAGCAGGGCGGCAAACAGGGCAGCGACGAGGAACTGGCGCATGACAGGTGTGGGCAGTGATGGAGGCACCGGCCTGGGCGTGCAGCGCCGGCAGCGGTGTTGCAGAAATTGCTGCGCGACACCGGTTTGTCGAAAACGATGCCCAGCGTTCGTCGTAGCGTGGGCACCCCCGCGGGCGCCTGTTCGCAACTTCGAGGACCGCCATGCCGCTCCAGATCATTGACCGACCCGCCGTCACCGTTGTGGGCCTGCAGATCCGCACGACGCCGATGTCGCCCGATATCCCGGCCCTGTGGCCGCGCTTCGTAGCCCGCATCCCCGAGGTCGCGCAGGCCACCGAGGCCAGGACCACCTACGGCGTCATGCACAACCAGTCCGACGCCGGCTTCGACTACCTCGCCTGCGTTGCCGTCGAGCCGTCGGCCGCCGTGCCGGCGGGCATGACGAAGCTGACGTTGCCAGCCGGGCGCTATGCCTTTTTCAGCTTCCCGCTGTCGGGGCTGGGTGAGGGCTTCGGCGACATCTTCGAGCGCCAGCTGCCGGCTTCGGACTATGTCCAGGCCGCCGGTCCGCTGTTCGAGCGCTATGGCCCCGACTTCTGCCCCGACGAGCCCGACTCGCTGGTCGAGATCTATCTGCCCGTGGCAGCCAAGGGCGGTTGAAGAAGGGAGGGTATGAGG
>NZ_JBFULE010000689.1:0-2816 GCF_056400485.1 Roseateles sp. P5_B10 | reverse complement strand
GCCCTCACCGGCCCGCCCGACCCGCCGATACTTCCGGCTCCAAGAAGCCGCCCAAGCCCAAGCGTTGAAGCCTGCCGACACCACCACCCCCGCGCCCGCGCCTCAGCGCTGGCGCTGGCTGGCGGTTCTGCTTTTCGTGGTGCTGCTCTGGGGCGTCGTCGAGGTCACCGGCCTGCGCCAGCAGATCAGCCTGCAGGCCGTGCGCGAGGGTTTCGCCCAGCACCGGCTCTGGGGCTTTGCAGCCTTCACGGCGATGTTCGTGCTGGCCAACCTGGCACACATTCCCGGCGCCTTCTTCCTCGCCGCGGCGGTGCTGGCCCTTGGGCCGGCGTGGGGCGCGTTGACGACCTATGTCGCGGCCTGCATCGCCTGCACGGTGACGTTTGTCGTCGTGCGCGCCCTGGGTGCCGACGCGCTGCGTGAGCTGGACAACCGGCTGGCGCGCCGCCTGTTCGCGAAGCTGGACGCCCATCCCGTGCGCAGTGTCGTGCTGCTGCGCACGGTCTTCCACTCGGTGCCGGCGCTGAACTACACGCTGGCGCTGTCCGGCGTGCGGCTGCGCGACTATGTCATCGGCACGCTGCTGGGCCTGCCCCTGCCCATCCTGGTCATCACGACGCTGTTAGACACGCTCGCCGTCTGGATGGGGTGGGCCGCGCATTGACCCCGGCCTGGCAGGGCCTCGCGGCGCTGGCGATGATGGAGTGATGACCTCGTCCACCTCCCGCCAGCTCTGGCTGCTGGCCCTGGCCAATTTCGCCATCGGCATGGGCGCCTTCGTGGTCGTCGGCGTGCTGTCGCCGGTGGCGCTGGCCTTCGGCGTCGACCGGGCGCAAGCCGGTGCGCTGATGAGCGTCTATGCCGGCACCTATGCGGTCGCCTCGCCGCTGCTGGTGGCGGCCACTGGGAGGCTGGACCGAAGGCGGCTGATGTCCATCGGCCTGGCATTGTTTGCGCTGGGTGCCGTGATGGCCGCGCTGGCGCCCAGCTTTGCGCTGCTGCTGGCGGCACGCGCCGTGATGGCCCTGGGCGGCGGCCTGGTCACGCCGGTGGCCGCCTCGGTCGGCGTCGCGCTGGCCGGGCCGGGCCAGCAGGGGCGCGCCCTGGCTATCGTCTTCGGCGGGTTGACGCTGGCCCAGGTGCTGGGCATTCCGGCCGGCGCCTGGCTGGGCTATGCGCTGGGCTGGCAGGCGGCCTTTGTCGTCGTTGCCGTGCTGACCTTGCTGAGCCTCGCCGCCATGGTGGTGGCCCTGCCGGCCGGCATCGCGGTGCCGGTGGCCAGCCTGAAGAGCCTTGGCGCCGTGCTGCGCAGTGGCCGGCTGATGGGGGCAGTGGCCTTCACGGCACTCTTCATCGGCGCGCTCTATGTTTGCTACACCTTTGTGGCGCCACTGCTGGAGTCCGTCTAYGGCCTCAGCCGCGACGGCGTGACCGGCATGCTGCTGCTGTTCGGCCTGGGCGCCGTCGCCGGCAATGCAATGGGCGGCCGGCTGACCGACCGCATCGGGTCGCGCCGCACGCTGGTGCTGCTGTGCCTGGCACAGTGCCTGCTGATGCCGGCGCTGACCCTGCCGACCTGGCCGCTTGCGGTGATGGGGGCGCTGGTCTTCACCTGGAGCGTGTTCGGCTGGAGCTTCATGGTGCCGCAGCAGGCGCGGCTGGCGGCGCTGGACCCGGCCCGGCTGCCGGTGCTGTTCGCGTTGAACGCCTCGGCCATCTATGTCGGTGCGACGCTGGGCGCCAGCGTGGGCGGCATGGTGCTGAAGGGGCTCGGCCTGCATGCGCTGGGCCTGTTTGGCGCCGCGCTGGCCCTGCTTGGTCTGGCGTCTTTGGCATTCCGTCGCTGACCTTGGACAGGGGCCGACGAGCACCGGATACTGGCTGTTCCACAAGGAGACACTCCCTATGAAGACTTGGCTGATCGCCACTCTCGCCACTTCCGCCATGTTTGCTGCTGCGGGCGCACAAGCTCACGACGCCGACCCGCTGAAAGCTGCCGTTGCCGCCGACACCCGGCTGGTGGGCAATGTCGCCCGCGATGCGCAACGCCACCCCTACGAAACGCTGAGCTTCTTCGGCATCAAGCCGACCGACACCGTCGTCGAACTCGCCCCGGGCGGTGGTTGGTTCACCGAGATCCTTGCCCCCTATCTGCGCGAAGGAGGTCAGCTCTATGCGGCCGACGGCGGCAGCGCGCGCTTCAAGGCCAAGATGGATTCGATGGGCGTCTACGGCAAGGTCAAGATCACGGCCTTCGACCCGGCCAAGGGCGTGTTTGACATCGCCCCGGCCGGCAGCGCCGATGCGGTGCTGACCTTCCGCAATGTGCACAACTGGATGAACGGTGGCACGGCCCAGGCCGTCTTCGACGCCGCTTTCAAGGCGCTGAAGCCTGGCGGCACATTGGGGGTCGAGGAGCACCGGCTGCCGGTCTCGCGCACCCAGGACCCCAAGGCCCCGAGCGGCTATGTGCAGGAGGCCACCGTCATCAAGTTCGCCGAGAACGCGGGTTTCAAGCTTGCCGGCAGAAGCGAGGTCAACGCCAACCCCAAGGACACGGCCGACCACCCCGACGGCGTCTGGACGCTGCCGCCGACCTATGCGCTGAAGGACAAGGATCGCTCGAAGTACCAGGCCATCGGCGAGAGTGACCGCATGACGCTGAAGTTCGTCAAGCCCTGAGAAGGCATTCGCACCTTCTTCGCCCGCGCCCACTCATGAGACATGCTGTGATCGGGTACGGCCGGCTGGCCAGGGCGCTGGTGCCGGCGTTCCGAGCGGCGGGCGAGGAGGTTGTCGTTGGTCGGCGCTCGCCG
>NZ_JBFULE010000688.1:0-2817 GCF_056400485.1 Roseateles sp. P5_B10 | reverse complement strand
GACAAAAGGGAGAGCAGGTGACGTCCATCACCACAGAAACAGCGCTCGGTTGGGCCATCCCCAATCGTCAATTCCTTGACCTCAACGGCAATGAGGACCTGCTTCACGAACTTTGGAAGCAAACCTACGAAGTCCAAGAAYGTGCCGGCTTCGATCCCACTTACAACTGCCATGGCTTGACGTTCGGAAGTCGGCGCACATGTATTGATGACAAGTCTGTCGCAAAGATTCTTGAGGATGACAGCTACAAGGCCATTTCTCATGCTGAAGTTGCGGCCGGTGATGTCGTCATCTACCTCGACCCAGAAGGCGGCCCTCATCACTCCGGCGTCGTCGTAGCTGTCACGACAGGACTATTAAAAGGGGTCAAAGTCGTGAGCAAGTGGGGCGCGCAGGGCGGCGAGTACATTCACTGGGTGCATCGAAGCGTCTACGGCACCGACTTCACTTTCTACCGAGTCAACCGCTCCGCTCAGACGGCGCTCGTTTCGCAAATAATCTTGGGTTCATCGTGAACATCCCTCGACAGGACCTCATCAGCCTCATGTCATCGCTCGCAGCGGCCAATTCTGCGAGCTTCGTGCGTACGCGCTTCAGCGGTCACCCGTTCGTCGTGTCGCTATCGAGCACGCAGCCAGTCGCGAGCCTTGTTCACGAACTGGCCAACGAGCTGGCCGCGTTTGACCGCACGCTGGAAAAGGCGGCCGCCTTGTACGCCTTGCTCTTCGCCCTCCTGGGCAAGAAGGTCGAGCTTGATCCTATGGTTGCGCAGCAGTTGCGCGCATCCGATTTGCCTTGGATCGATGAGTTGCTCCAAGGCAAGCAGGATCGGACGAGCGCCGTGTCAAGCTCGACCATAACGATCACGCCGAGGCCCCCAGAGATGGCTCAGTCGCGTCGCACATCGACCAGCACCGCCAGCTTCACCGTTCTAGGCGGCGTCTGATGATCAGCACTGTGCTGTTCGCGGCCTGTCGCAGGGTTCTGATCGACAAAGAAACGAATTCGACCTCTCTGATCGAATTGCTAGAAGATTTTGAGACTCAAGGCTTACCGACGATGCTTCCAGTCGTCAGCCTGTTCTGGGACAAGCGGCGGGACGAAGGCGATCCGCTGGAGTTGACCGCTGAACTGGAAATTTCATCGGGCGGCGTATCGATAGGCCGATATCCAGTCATTGCCAATTTCCAGGGCAAAAATCGACACCGCTCCGTAATCAGGTTTGAGCAGTTTGTCATTTCCACCCCTGGCGAGACGAGGTTTGTCCTGCGACTGGGAGAGAACGTGCTGGCGGAAACCGGCTTCGTCGTTTCAGTCCCTGACACTCCCCCCGTGGTGGCTCCCGCATAGCCGCTGGCAGACGCGCTGCGAGCGGGGAGGGCCTGCGGCCGGAAATGTTGCGGGGTCCATGCCGCCAGTCTGCTGCACGGATGCTCATGTGGAGAACTTGCACCGCGGCGCCATCTAAGCAACGGACCACGCGACGGCGTGCAACTATTTGCTGGCAGGCTTTACGCGCTCCCAGGTGTGGCGCTCGCAAGCCTTGCGCTCCCTGCTCTTATCTCGGTTGCAGGCGAAAACCGCTTCGTTGTAGTAGCCGGGGTCAATGGGCTCTGCATACGGCTTGCATCCGAGCGCCTGCATGTGAAGCTGGGATGCATTGATCTGTCCCCAGGCGCTGGCCACGCGGACGGGGCCAGCCACGATTGGCGCTCGCCGACCGTCCATCGCTGCGTCAAATTCGTCCCGCACGACGCCCTGCAGGTCTTGCGCGATCACCTTTAGCGAGGTCTCGATTAAGAGCCTGTTCGTCTCGCAAAGTGGAGACTCCTGGGCCGCCGCAGTCATCGCTGCGACAGCGAGGAACAGCGGCACTATGCACTTCGATCTCATCCGGCTCCCCTGTCGTCGCGTGAAGCCTAGCAGTGGCCACGCAATCGGCATCCGGAGAAACCAAGGGGCTTGCGACTGGCGGCGCTCCAAAAGAAACCCCGGCGCAAGGCCGGGGCTGAACCCTCGGCGCTGTCACGTCGAGGCCTGCTCAGGGAGGTGAAGCAGGGGGCCGTGGCCCGACGCCACTGTACGCCGTCCGGATGCTCATAGCAGATCGATGCCGGCCTGCCGCAGGGTGGACAGCCGCCAACCCATGCACCTTGGCGACGGGTGAATGTCCGGCTTCGGCGTCGGTCGGACGAGCGTTTCGAAATTCAGCGCGTGAAGCTACTTTGCCCGGGGTGTTTCTCATTACTGGCGCAGGCTTGCGGGCGGCAGCCCTGTTGCGAAACGCCACCTTGACCGTCAACCTGGCGAACTGCGAACTTTCGGACCGCTTCCCACGGCGCAAACCCTTGATTCTTAAGAGCCTCTTGTGGGCAGGACTGCGAACTTTGCGCCGTCGCTAGCAGCGGATTCCGTAAAGGCCCTGTCAAGGTTAGCGGCACTTGGTTAGCACCGCAGTTAGTGCGCCCGTTACCAGGCTAGTTAACACCGCATTGGCTCCTTCGCGTGGAAACCATGATGGCAACCACGCCGCCAGCAGCTGCGTACCGCCCTGCGCACCGCGTACCAACACATGCCCCTAGCGCCCTCGGAAACTCCGGAAACCCGGCTTGATCTCTGCGGGGATTGCGGGCTTTAAAAGCCTGGAGCCGTTGCGAATGTGCGGAACCCACGCATCGCGCGCGTGCGCGGAATCAGCCGCAAACGGAGCGCGGCTCGCCAGCGTGCCAGGCTGCCGGGAAGTGCCTGGCCACGAACGCCGCAAGGGCGTTGTCCCGCTGCTCCTCACACTGCACGATGATCGCCACCAGCCGGTCT
>NZ_JBFULE010000687.1:0-2817 GCF_056400485.1 Roseateles sp. P5_B10 | reverse complement strand
GCGACGCGCTGGCCGGCCGCCTGCCAGCGCTCGGCCAATGCCTGCAGCAGATGGCTCTTGCCCGAGCCGGTCGGGCCCCAGAGCAGCGCGGGTGGATCGCCCGGCTGCAGGCCCAGCAGGTAGGCCAGAGCCTCGGCATTGGCGCCGGGCAGGAAGTTGTCGAAGCTGTGCGCGGGCGGCGCCAGCAGCGCAAGCGGGATCTGCCTCATTGAACGGCTAACGGAACAGCGAACTCTCGAGATAGGCGCGATGCAGGCGCTTGACCGCGACTGCCGCCACAGCCGATAGCGGCAGCGCAATCAGCACGCCGACAAAGCCGAGCAGATGGCCGAAGGCCAGCAGCGCGAAGATGACCATCAGCGGGCTCATGCCGATGCGCTCGCCGACGAAGCGCGGCGTCAGCACGAAGCTTTCCAGCAGTTGGCCGATGCCAAAGACGATGGCGACGGCGAGAACGCCATAAAGATTTGCGAATTGCAGCAAGCCTRCCAGCAGCGCCAGCACCAGGCCCAGGCCAAAGCCCAGATAGGGAATGAAAACCGCCAGGCCGGTGAAGACGCCGATGGGCAAGGCCAGATCGAAGCGCGCCAGCGCCAGGCCGACGCTGTAGAAGATGGCCAGAGCCCCCATGACGAGCAATTGACCGCGCAGGTACTGGCCCAGCGTCTCATGGCATTCGTCGAGGAAGCTGCCAACCGAATCGCGCGCCGCTGGCGGCACGAGAGCGCGCATGCGCTCGACCAGGCCCGGCCAGTCGTCCAGCAGATAGAAAAGCACGACGGGCAGCAGCACCGCATTGCCGATGAAGGCGAGCAGGAAGCTGCCGCCGATGCGGGCCGAGCTCAGCGCCGTCGCCAGCCACTCTTCGAAATTGGCATCCAGGTACTTCAGCACGAAGGCCTTGATGCTGGCCGGGTCGAGCTGCATGTAGATGCCGTGCTCCGCCAGCCAGGGGGAAAGCTTGTCATTGGCCAGCTTGGCCAATGCAGGAATCTGCTCGCGCAGCGCCGGCAGCTCTTTGCTGAGGATGGGCAGCACCAGCAGCACCAAGGCCAGCAGGGCCATCGCAAACAGCAGCTCGACCATCAGCACCGCCAGCGACCGCGGCACGCGCCGGTTCACCAGGGCCTGCACGGCGGGCGCCAACGCGTACGCCAGCACCAGGGCGGCGATGAAAGGCGCCAGCACGGGTGACAGCAGCCACAGCAGAAGAATGACGCCCAGGGCGACACCGCCCCAGGCCAGGGCGGTGCGTTGGTGCTTGCTGAGCTTCATCATGGTGGTGGGCGGGCGGGCGGGCGCGGATTGTCACTGAAGCGGTGGCCGGGCCTGGTCAAGCAGCATCGCCAGGCGGGTTCGCAATCCCGCGGCGTCGGGTGCATCGCCCCGCTCGGCAAGATAGAAGGCCAGATCGTCGGCGGCAGCAGCAAACGCGCCCAGCGTCGCCAGCACCAGGCCGCGATCGCGGCGCTCGACCGGGTCGCCCGGCAGCAGGATGACGAGGCGCTGTTGCACGGCCAGCAGCCGCGGCCAGTCCTCGGCGGCGCGGTGAACTTCCTTCAGATTGCGCAGCATGCGTGCCAGGATCTGGCGCTTGGATGCAGCGCGCAGGAAGAACTCCAGCGGCAACTCCAGGTCGGCGGGCAGCTCGCTGCCATGGCGGTAGACGGCCAGGCGCTCGTCCAGCCGCGTGGCTGACAACGATTCGCCCGTGAAGGGGTCGATAACGACCTCGCCAAGCCCGACGCGGCATTTGACGAGGAAATGCCCCGGGAAAGCGACGCCCGCAGCGCGCAGGCCCGCCTGCTCGGCAAGCTCCAACAGCAGCACGGCCAGCGTGATGGGAATGCCACGCCGCGTCTCCAGCACGCGATGCACGAAGCTATTCTCGGCCGCGTAGTAATTGTTCAGATTGCCGGCAAAGCCGAGTTCGCCGTGGAAGAAACGTGTCAGCTGATGCAGCCGCTCGGCCGGCACAGTCTCCGGCGTGATGCGCTCACGCAGGCGGCGCGCCAGCGCATCCACCTTGGACAGCGCAGCCTGGACATCAAGCTGGGGATATTCGTCCTGGGCCAGGCTGATGGCGGCCTCGAGCAGATTGAGGCTCTCATCCTCCGCCACCAGCGTGGCGAAGTAATCCAGCGGAGTCGGCGCTGCGTACTTCATCAGCTTGGGCGCCCGAGCGCACGGGGCCGCATGCCAACCAGCAGCAGCACCGCGAAATAGACGAGGGCGCTGCCCGCCAGGCTGGCCGCCATGACGAGACCGCGCCGGATCTCGTGCGCGCCCAGGCCGAGCCAGTCCAGCCTGCTGGCCAACCCCCATTGCAACAGGCCCATGGCTGCACAAGCCAGCACCACACGCAGGCCGAAGGCCAGCCAGCCGGGCTCGGGGCGGTAGCTACCCAGCTTCTTCAGCCCCCAGAACAGCCAGCCCGCGTTGACCAGCGCGCCCAGGCCGATGGACAGGGCCAGGCCCGCGACACCGATCCAGGGCACGAAGACAAGGTTGAATCCCTGCGTCAGCACCAGCACGGCGACGGCGATCTTGGCCGGCGTGCCGGTGTCCTGGCGGGCGAAGAAGCCGGGCGCCAGCACCTTCACCGCGATCAGGCCCAGCAGGCCAACACCCCAGCCCATGACCGACTGCGCCGTGTGGGCCACGTCGGCCGCCGTGAAGGCGCCGCGGTGGTAGAGCACGGCCGTCAACGGCTCGGCGAAGACCAGCAGGGCCACGGCGCAGGGCAAGGCAAACAGCATCACCATGCGCAGGCCCCAGTCGAGCAGGCGGCTGTAGCGCTCGCTCTCGCCCGAAGCC
>NZ_JBFULE010000686.1:0-2831 GCF_056400485.1 Roseateles sp. P5_B10 | reverse complement strand
CGCAGAAACGTATCGATGCCGAAGGCATCGTCTTTCATGCTGGCATCAAGCTGATGAAGCCCCTCGGCTTCCTTGACTACGTGCGCCTGCAGACGTCAGCCAAGGCCGTGCTGTCGGACAGCGGGACCATCAACGAGGAGTCGTCGATCCTGAACTTCCCGGCGCTCAATCTGCGCGAGGCGCATGAACGGCCCGAGGGCATGGAGGAAGGCGCCGTCATGATGACCGGCCTGTCCGTCGACCGCGTCCGCCAGGGCCTCGCCATCCTCGACACCCAACCACGCGGCGAAGACCGGGGATTGCGGCTGGTTGACGACTACAGCATGCCCAATGTGTCGGACAAGGTCGTCCGCATCATCCACAGCTATACCGACTACGTGAAGCGTGTCGTCTGGCGCCAATACGAGTGACGGCGGACTGATGCGCGTGCTCGTCGTCAGCCAGTACTTCTGGCCTGAGGTCTTTCGCGTCAATGAGATCGTCTCCGAACTGCGCGCGCGCGGCCACGAGGTGACGGTATTGACCGGGCGGCCCAATTATCCCGGCGGCGACATCTTCCACGACTATGTGGCAGACCCTGGCGCCTTCGCTCAGTATCACGGCGCAGAGGTCTTGCGCCTGCCGCTGCGCCCGCGCAGCAAGGGCTCGATCCGGCTGCTGCTCAACTATTGGAGCTTTGTGTTCTGGGGCTGCCTGCTCGGCCCGTGGAAGCTGCGCGGCAGGCGCTTCGACGCGATCTTCTGTTTCGAGACATCGCCGATCACATCGGCGCTTCCCGCTGTGCTGCTTCGCCGCATCAAGCGTGCGCCGCTGCTGCTCTGGGTGCTCGACCTCTGGCCTGATACGCTGGCAGCGGTCGGGATGGTCAAGAGTGCGCGCGGTCTCGACGCTGTCGGTACTCTGGTGCGCTTCATCTACAAGCGCTGCGATCTGATCCTGGCCCAGTCCAAGGGCTTCTTCCCTGCGATCGAGCGCTGGTCACAAGCGCCGACCAAGAGCCGCTACTTTCCACAATGGGCCGAAGCTATCTTCGACGGCGATTTGAGCGCAGTCGAACCAGCCGCAGAGCTTGCTGCGCACACTGGCGTCTTCAAGATCATGTTCGCCGGCAATCTCGGCGATGCCCAGGACTTTCCGGCACTGTTGGCCGCCTCCGAGGCCACTCGCGAACGCAGCGACATCCACTGGCTCATCGTCGGCGATGGCCGTCAGGCCGACTGGGTGCGTGCTGAGATCATGCGCCGCGGTCTGCAATCCACCGTTTTCATGCTCGGCCGCCACCCCATCGAACGGATGCCGGAGTTCTTCAAGGGCGCCGACGCGCTGCTCGTGTCCCTGAAGGCAGAGCCCATTTTCGCAATGACCATCCCCGGCAAGGTCCAGGCATACCTGGCTGCAGGCAAGCCCCTGCTGGCCATGCTGGACGGCGAGGGCGCGCGGGTCATCACAGAAGCAGGTGCCGGCCTCGTGGCCCCCGCAGGTGATGCGCAGGCCCTGGCGAGCCATGCCCGTGCTTTGGCGTCCATGCCCATTGCCGAGCGCGGTCTGATGGGCCAGCGCGCCAAAGCCTATTGCTGCCGCGAGTTCGACCGCTCCGCGCTGATCTCTCAATTGGAGKCGTGGTTGAACAACGCTGCCCGGCCATGACGGTCAAACCTCGGATCCTCATCCTGGCGCCATTTTTCCTGCCTAGCGAGCAAGGTGGCGGCCTGGTGCGGGCGGTGGACTATCTCGTCCAACATCTGCACGAGGATTTCGAATTCGTCGTGGCGACCAGCAACCATGACCTGCGCGACCACACGCCCTACCCCGAGGCCGCCCGCGCCGCAGCGCGCTCGCAGGCGAAGATCGATATCCGCTACCTGCCTGCACCAGGGCGTTGGCAGACGCTGCGCGCGCTGCTGGCTGAAGGCTTCGATCTCATCTATCTGAACAGCTTCCTGTCACGCGGCTTCTCGCTCACGCCGCTGCTCGCTCGTCGACTGCTGGCCGGCAAGCCGGCGCCCGTGCTGCTCGCGCCACGCGGTGAGTTGATGGCAGGCGCGATGCAGCACAAGCGCCGTCGCAAGCAAGCCTATCTGCAGCTTCTCCGGGCCACCGGTATGTTGCGCGACGTACTCTTCCACGCTACCAGTCTGGAGGAGGCCAGAGAATTGCGGGCCCTGGGATTCACCCGAGTTGGCTTGGCGCCCGATCTGCCGCCCCGCCATCTTCAACAGTTGCAAGCGCTACAGATCGGCCTTGATACCGAGCCGCTGCGCATCGTCTTTGCTGCCCGCATCGACCCGAAGAAGAACCTGTTGGCAGCGTTAGCCGTGCTGAACGCAGTTCATGCGTCCGTGCATCTGGACATCATCGGCCCGATCGGTGACGCCACGTATTGGGCTCAGTGCCAACCCTTGCTCAAGGCACTACCGGCCCACGTCAAGGCAAGGTATCTGGGCGCCCAAACTCATGCCGACCTGCAACGCTCGATGGGTCGCTACGAGCTGTTGCTGCTACCCACCCGCGCTGAGAACAATGGCTACGTCATCCTTGAGGCCTTGCTCGCCGGTTGTGTGCTACTGATCAGCAACGCGACTCCATGGCGCGGCCTCCAGGCGCTAGATATTGGTTGGGATGTTGATGTCGACGACATCGACAGCTTTGCCAAGGCGCTCGATGACTTCGCGCGCATGTCACCAGGGGAGCGGCTTCGCCGGCGCGATTTGGCGCGCCAGTACGGCCTTGGCCGCATGAACGCCGGCGCTGATATCGAGGCCACGCGTCGCCTGCTGCACCAGGCCTGTCAGCCCTAGCCGAATTCGCGCATTCGCCGCACCAACTCGGGC
>NZ_JBFULE010000685.1:0-2838 GCF_056400485.1 Roseateles sp. P5_B10 | reverse complement strand
TCAGAAGCTGCGGGCTTCGCGGTTGGCTCGCCTGTCCACGCAGAAAGATGGGCTTGCCGAGCTCGGCAAGCAGGCGGATCTTCAATCCGTACCCAGCGGCAGCGCGCAGGTTTGACGCACAGCCCAAGAGAGTCGTATCAACTAGACTGGATCGGACAGGAGTCCATCATGAACATCGAAGCCATTGCCTACCTTTGCCTCGGGTTTGGTCTGCCTGCGTTGATGGCTGCCATCGTCGTGGCAATGGCGTTGCACGGCACAAGGCACTTGGACGCAACCCTCAGACAGGTCGGCGTTCACAAATAGGAATTGGTCGACGCCGGGAAAKTCACGATGAGCTTCGAACTCCGTGAGGAGTCTCGGTCCGAGTCGAGCAGAGGAGGGCGGGCCAGCGGTTCCTGCTGCAAGTCCGCAAAGTATTTGGCTGGGCCCTATGGCGCGCCTGTCTCAGCAACTTGGCCGTCGGACGCCGCAATCTCTAGCCGCCGCCGGCGCTCGATGCTTCTGCGGACCACCGTCACTTCTCTGCAAGCTCCGCGGATAGCGCCGACCACCGGCGCGAAGTAGCGCCGCAAGGTATCCAGAAAGATCTGCTTGTGATTGAGCCGACGCATGATTTCAGGCGAATGAGCTTGCTGAGCAGGATATGCCGAAGAAGGCGCTGCGTCACGCGGTGCTGCCAACTCTCTGTCCCACGTCCATCACTGTCGCCTAGATCAGGATCACCCGTGTCCCCTTGGTTACTTCTTCGGCCGAAATCGTCTTCGGGAGCGTGATCATGAAGACCATCGTTGGCGACTCCATGCGCCTCATGTGTACAGCTTCGATCGCTTGAATCACGGTCTCGGTCACTTGCCCATCTGGGCGGACAAGGTGGACCGGAGCGCCCTTTCCAAAGACAAGATCCGTCGTTGTCGGCAGTCCCGGCGCGAGGACTCGACCGCGTCCTGAAATCTGGAAGCTGTCCTCCACGATAAGCAACAGGCGTTCATTGGCGGTGTCGGCTTGCATCGTGTCTAGGCAGGAAGTCGAGCCATCAGCATCCAGGCGAGTGCTGACGTCAGCTTTGCCAAAACTTCCACCACGGCTTCGGCGTATCCGGGCTACGAAGGGCTTGAAGCCTTTGCGCCGCTTCCACGAGCAGAAGCGGGCGCATGGGTCTTCGCTGATCAAGCCACGAGGGGCGACGGTCATCCGGCTCGTCGGGGCTCGGAAAATAGAACGCCGCTCCGACGCCAGCGGCAAGTCGTCGGCCAACGTCCATGGCATGCACCGACTCTGGCCACGGCGGGACTTGGCCGTTGAAAAGGCGCGAGTCGTTTCCCTTGGTGATGCACGCAAGGAAGTGCTCCTTGTACTGCGAGCCCTCCAGGGTGATGGCAGACAAGCGGATGAACCAGCCCTCCGTGTCGCCGTCCCAGAGCGCTTCTATGCAGGCCACCTTCCCCGGCAGATTCGAGACCTTCGACTCCAAGACTTCGAAGGACATCGCCTTCTCGGCATCCTGCTTCGCGGTGGGGCTCGCGCACATCGCGCGGGCAGCTGCAGCAGTCCCGAACCAGCAGGTGCCGTCAAGCTCTTGTGCCCGCAAGACCAGAGCCCGTATGAGCGCCACCAGGTACAGGGCACGCCGGCGATTCAGTTGAGGTTCAAGGCGCTCTTCCGGATGGTCGGGTCGTTTTCTCGTTCCCAGGAAGACCCGCCAGAACTCGGGGTAGGCCTTGATCTTGAGCTCGAGGTCCGAGCAGATCTCCAGCGCCGCAGCTAGGTCTTCGCCACGAAGACTGAAGACGACGTGCAACGAGAAGATGTCGTGATGGCTATCCCGTTGAGAAAATCGATTGAACTCCTCGCCAATCAGCTCAAAGTAGGCGCGGCTCCATTCGCTCCATGCGTTGAAGCGAACCCGTCCCTCTGGCATCAGAGGCCAGGGAGGCGCGTCGCCCGAGGTCACAGATATTCCGAACACGGCACAGGTCATGCGGCATCGCCCGGTCGGTTTGCGCCGACAGTGGCACCCTCTCAAAGCGCTGGCAGTTTCCCATGTGGGTTCAGCTGCCTGCAGCCGCACAGCATGCGTCCGTGCCCCGAAGCTCATAGGACTCGCGCCACGCCCGCTGCTGCGTGCGCACAACGCGTCCGTTGCTTCCAGTCCATCGCGGTGTTAGCCTTCGGCCCCCATGAAGCAGCTCCTGATTTCTCAACGCGCTCAAGCCGCATCGACGACCCGCTTTGCCGCGGTGGATTCGCTGCGCGCGGCGTATGACGCAGCACTGCTTCCCTAGAGCCATTCCATCCGGAGGCTCGGCCTCCTGAGTTCAACGAAACCCGGTAGGCCACAAGCCACCGGGTTTTGTTTTTTCCGCCCTCCATTGGAGACCCAGGCCATGAGCCTCGATCGAGATTCGTCCGCATTCCTCGCCGCACGCACTGCCAGCAGCGCGTTGCTGTGCGTCCTCTTCGTGGAGTGGTCCGTGTAGACCCCTCCGGGCCTGCGTGTGCCTGGAGGTCCATCCTTCAGGCGAATTCAAAAAGCCTGCCGGGTGGCCCACACCCCGCAGGCTTTTTTGTTTTTCCGTCCGCGCAAGCGGGCACACCAGGTCTGGCGCGCGCGCCGACAACCCCGCCGACAAGTCCACCTGGCCAGTGGACGGCATTGGCACTTTCAAACTCACCTTCAAACTGGAGAACCCATCATGAACACCAAGGTTCATGTCAACGTTGGCACCATCGGACACGTCGACCACGGCAAGACGACCCTGACCGCTGCTCTCACCTCCGTGCAGGCCGCACGTTTCGGCGGCCGCGCTCTGTCCTATGGGCAGATCGACAACGCCA
>NZ_JBFULE010000684.1:0-2839 GCF_056400485.1 Roseateles sp. P5_B10 | reverse complement strand
CGCCGGAAGAACTTGCCTCAATGCTGGTGCGGTACGGGCCGAATGAGATGATTCTTCTCCAAAGAGGGGATTCATGGAAACAAACGAGTTCGACCGGGCCAGCCTGCAGATCCTGGAGGCTCTGCAACTTGATGCGCGCCTGTCGACTCAGGCCCTGGCCGAGAAGGTGGGCCTCTCGGCCACGCCGGTGTGGCGGCGCGTCAAGGAGATGGAGGAGCGCGGCGTCATCCGCGGCCAGGTCGTGCTGGTGGACCGCGAGAAGATCGGCCTGTCCATCCTCGTGCTGGCCAATGTAAGCCTGGTGCGGCACAGCGAAGGCGCGGTGGAGCAGTTCGAACGCCTGGTGGGCACGCGACGCGAGATCATCGAATGCCATGCCATCACCGGCGAAGCCGACTACGTCATCAAGGTTGTTGCGGCCGACATGAAGGCCTATGACCTCTTCCTGCAGCAGCACATCTTCAAGCTGCCGGGCGTGAGCAGCGTACGCAGCAACGTCGTGCTGCGCGAGGTCAAGTACGAGACGGCCCTGCCGGTGGGYTGACCGCCCCGCAACAGGCTGGGCGTGATCGATTGCAGCCATAGACGCTCTTCGCCCTGCTTTGCGAATCCGTCTCGACGGCACGCACTCTGGCGGCGCTGGCCCAGTCCGATGCGGCGATGCAGCGCGTCAAGCTGGTGCGTCGGCAATGGAGCTGAGAACAGCCAGAGCCGCCTCGAAATCCAGCCGGTCCAGCGCGTGGCGCAGCCGCTCGAAGCCGGCCTCGCCGCAGGCCGCGCGCAGTGCCGGGGCGAGGGGCTGGAACTGGTCCAGGGCGGCCAGGTCATGCGCCTGCAGGGCCTGCTTCAAGCGCACCAGCGCCTGCGCATCCAGCGGGCGGGCCGCGGCGGTCGCCGGGCCGGGCTGGCGACCTTGCAGCCAGGGTCGGGCCTGCGCCGCCAGTGCCGACAGGCGCTGCGCCACTTCGGCCAGCGCGGCCTGGAAGTCCTGTCCGGCGCGGGCCTGGACTTCGCCACGCTGGGCTGCCTGGCGCAGGGCCGCAGCCGCCAGCAAGCCGGCGCTGCCGCCCAGCTTGTGCAGGCGGGCGGCGGCGTGCGTGGCATCCAGGGGTGCCAATGCCGTCAGGTCCACGAACTCGTCGAGCAGGCGCTCCAGCAGCCGGGCGAAGAAGTCCAGGTCGCCCTGCATGCGCTGGCTGGCCTCGTCGCTGTCGATGCCGTCCAGCGCCGGCCAGGCCTCGCTCGCCGGGCTCTCTGCGGCGCGGGCGGCCACCGGCAGGCGCCGGCCCTGCATGCGTTCGACCTGCTCGCGCAACTGCTGCACGAGGCCGGCCGGATCAAAGGGCTTGCTGATGAAGCTGTTCATGCCGGCGTCCAGCGCGCGTTGGCGCTCGCTGAGCAGGGCGCCGGCAGTCAGCGCCAGGATGGGGAGCTCGCGCAGGCCGAGTTCGGTGCGGATGCTGCGCGCGGCGGCCAAGCCGTCGAGCACCGGCATCTGCACGTCCATCAGCACCGCGTCGAAGCCCCTCGGCTCGGCGCGCAGCCGCGCGACGGCGGCGGCCCCGTCCTGGGCCAGTGTGACGATCGCGCCCTCCTGCTCCAGGATGCGCCGGGCCACCTCGAGGTTGATGTCACTGTCGTCGGCCACCAGCACGCGCACGCCGGGCAGGCGCTGCACGGCTGTGGCGCTGGGGCCGCTGGCCAGCAGCGGCTGCGTGGTGCCGCGCGCGGCCAGCGCCGCCTGTACGGCGTCGAAAAGGGCCGACACATCGGCTGGCAGGCGCAGCTGCCCCACGCCGGCACCGCGACTCATCAACACGCAGGGCAGGGTGGCCAGGCGTTCCTGCAAGACGCGCTGCCCGGCCAAGGGAAGGGTCTGCAACAGGCGGTGGTCGAGCAGCACCAGGTCGGGTGCGGCGCGGCCCAGGCGCTCCATCAGCGCCGCGGCGGCGTCCAGCGGTTCGGCCTGCCAGCCCAGGTCGGCACACAGGCGCTGCAGCGCGTCGCGCTGGGTGGCATCGTCGCTGGCCAGCAGCAGCGTCAGCGGGCGGATGGCCGGGCCCGGGCCGGCCGCGGGCTCGAAGGGCAGGCGCACGATGAAGCGGGTGCCGGCGCCGGGGCTGCTGCTGACGCCGACCTGGCCGCCCATCAGCTCGCACAGCTGCTTGACGATGGACAGACCCAGGCCCGTGCCGCCGTAGCGGCGCGACGTGGAGCTGTCGGCCTGGGTGAAGGGCGTGAAGATGCGCGACAGCGCCTCGGCCGGAATGCCAATGCCGCTGTCCTGCACGGCAATCTCGAGCTGCAGCGGCTGGGCACCGGCGTCGGCGCAGCGCGCGCTCAAGGCGACCTCGCCCTCGGACGTGAACTTGATGGCGTTGGAGACGAGGTTGCTGACGACCTGGCGCAGCCGCGCCGCGTCGCCGAGCAGAAGCGGTGGCAGGCCTGCGTCCAATTCGAGATTGAGCGCGATGCGCTTGGACTCGGCTTGCGACTGGAACAGGCTGGCGACATCGCGCAGCAGCGCGCGCGGGTCGAAGGGCGTGGCTTCCATGACCATCTCGCCGGCCTCGATCTTGGACAGGTCCAGCACCGCGTTGATGACGTCCAGCAGCGAGCGGCTGGCGCTGCTGACCTTGGCCAGCAGGTCGCGCTGGGCGGCGTCCAGCGGCGTGCGTTCGAGCAGGAAGGTCAGGCCCATGACGGCGTTCATGGGCGTGCGGATCTCGTGGCTCATATTGGCCAGGAAGTCGCTCTTGGCCGCGCTGGCCGCGTCGGCCGCCTGCATCGCGCGGCGCAGGGCGTCGGCATCGGCGCGGCGCTCGGTGATGTCCTGCAC
>NZ_JBFULE010000683.1:0-2854 GCF_056400485.1 Roseateles sp. P5_B10 | reverse complement strand
TCGTGCCCTTGGTCAGACCGAGGGCATCTCGGACGGCTTTGGGCAGGGTGATCTGCCCGCGTTCGGCAACGGTGGCTTCCATGGCGCCTCCAGCGGCTGAGCGCCGCGGAGGCGGTGGCTCAGGTATGCATCGAAAAGTATGTATTCATTCTACATACCCAAGCCACGGGTTTCAACAGCAATGACTCACTTGGCCTTGGCTGGCTTGGCCGGTTTCGCAGCCACCGGGGGCGCTGCGGGTGTTTCGGCCGCCGTGGGCGTGATGCCCAGGCCGCTGCGTGCTGCCTCGGCGGCTTCGGCCTCGGGGTCGTTGATCTTGGCAGCCTTGGCGGCTTCGATCAGCTTGATCTGCTCGGGGTGGACGCAGTCGTCGATGAGGCGCTGGCCGATCTTGGTGTCCAGCAGCATGGACTTGTTGGCGATCTGGATCATCAGCGTGCGGCCGGTCACGTCTTCCAGGCGCAGGGCGCCGGTTGACGACAGCACGGGCTTCATCGTGAAGACCTGCTTCTTCCAGGCCACGTTGATGTAGCCGGCCACCTTGGGATGCTTCTCGATCTGCACGGTCTCCTTGAACTCGCAGGCGTAGTCGCCCAGGTAGGCGCGCTCCGCAGCGGCAAGCTGGGCCTCATCGGCATCGACCAGCACAGGCTCGGGCGGCGGCGGCGGTGCCTTCTTGGCGGGCGCGGGCTTGGCCGCGGCCTTGGTTTTTGCGACGGGCTTGGCCGGAGCGGTCTGGGCCAGGGCGGGCAAGGCGGCGCAGAGGATCAGGGCGGCGGCACTGGCACGGAGCGAAGTCATCGGCATCTGGAATCGGGGTGGGAAAGGAGGGTGGAAAAAGCTGGCGAATCATGGCTGCAATGCGGCCGCGCAGCGGTGAAAAGATGTAGGCATTGTCCGCGTGACGGACTGCACGCCGGTTCGTGCCTCACTCGGCGATTACCCCGATGGCTACGGGGAAAAACGCCGATCGCGCTGCGTCGGGCAAGGCGCGCCCGGTGCGCTCGGCGCGCTCCAGCACAGTCCAGAAGTAGCGGTAGCTGGCGCGGTCGTGCAGGCGGTCGTGGAAAGAGATGGGAGCCCATTGCGCGGCTCGTGCGGCAAGCAGCAGCTCGGCCGCTTCGGCCACTTCGTCGGCGGCCGGCGCGAACGCCTCGACGATGGGACGGATCTGGTCGGGATGGATGCTCCACATGCGCGTGTAGCCGAACTCGCGCGCGGCGCGCCGCGCGGCCGCCGCGAGCCGTTCGGCATCGCGGAACTCGGTGACCACGCAGTGCGAAGGCGTCTTGCCAAAGGCATGGGCCGCGGCGGCAATCTCGAGCTTGGCGCGCACGACCAGCGGATGCTCGAACTGGCCGGGCAGCTCCATCGCCGTCTTGGGGATGGCGCCGCCATGGGCCGAGACAAAGTCCATCAGCCCGAAGGACAGCGACTCGATGCGCGGATGGGCGGCGATGCGAAAGACCTCGCGCAGCGCGCCGTGCGTTTCGATCAGCACCTGCAGCGGTAGCCTGGGCTGGGCGTGGCGCTCGCAGGCGGCATCGATGGCGGCCACAGCGCGCTCGACGTCCTCGGCGCTCTCTGGTTTGGGGATCATCAGATAGGCCAGCCTGTCGCCGGCCTTGGCGATCAAGGTGTCGACGTCGGCTTCGAAGGCGGCGTGGCAGAAAGGGTGCACGCGGGCGCCGACGCGGCCGAAGCGGTTGGCCGAGCTCGTTGCCAGTTCGGCGATCAGCAGCGCATGCTCGGCCTCGCCGCCGACCGGGGCGCCGTCCTCGGCGTCCAGCGTGATGTCGAAGACGGGGCCGAGTTCGGCCTGCAGGGCCAGGCTCTTGCGCATGCGGGCCTCGACGCCGCAGTAGTGGTCGACGACAGGCAGCGCGGGCCGAACGGCTTCGTGGCCGAACAGGGCCTGGCGGGGGTGCAGGAGTGCGCTCATCGCGCCACTGTACCCAGGCCGGCGGCGGCGCCAGATGTGACGCCGGTCGCGAAATCGCGACGTTTGCGGGAACAAGAGGGTGCTTACGCACTGTCATATCTGACCCAGGCGTGACAGCATCTGCGCACAACGATCTCCGGAGACAAAGCCATGCTCAAGCTCGAGTCGCTCAGAGTTTCCCGCCGCCTGGCCCTGCAGACCTTCGGCGCTGTTCTTGGCGTGCTGCTGGTTGCGGCCATCCTGCTGTTCTCGGAGCGGGAATTGATCCTGAACGAGCGCCAGCAGGCGGTGYGCCAGGCGGTCGAGGCGGCGCATGGCGTCGTCTCGCATTTCCACGCCCAGGTTGCGACAGGCAAGCTGTCCGACGAGGACGCCAAGAAGTCGGCCCTCGCCGCCCTGCGGGGACTGCGCTACAGCGGCAACGAGTACTTCTGGGTCAACGACATGAGCCCGATCATGGTCATGCATCCCATGAAGCCGGAGCTGGAGGGCAAGACGCTGAACAACAGCAAGGACCCGACCGGCAAGCCGCTCTTCGWCGCGATGGTCGACATCGTCAAGGCCAGCGGCGCAGGCTTCCTGCCCTATATGTGGCCCAAGCCGGGCAGCGAGCAGCCCGTGCCCAAGGTGTCCTACGTCAAGGGCTTCACGCCCTGGAGCTGGATCATCGGCTCGGGCGTCTATGTGGACACGGTCGACGCGGCCATCTGGCAGCGCGTCTGGAAGGTGGGCCTGGGGGTGGGGGTGCTGGCCGGCGTGCTGCTGGTGCTGGGCCTGGCCATCACGCGCAGCATCACGCGCCAGTTGGGTGGCGAGCCCGCGCGCGTCAATGAGATCACGCGCCAACTGGCCGAAGGCGACCTCAGCGTTGACATCGACCTGCAGGGCAGCAGCCATGAGAGCGTCATGCAG
>NZ_JBFULE010000682.1:0-2855 GCF_056400485.1 Roseateles sp. P5_B10 | reverse complement strand
GTGCTAACGTCCGGACTCAAGAGGGAAACAACCCAGACCGCCAGCTAAGGTCCCTAAAATTGGCTAAGTGGGAAACGAAGTGGGAAGGCTAAAACAGTCAGGATGTTGGCTTAGAAGCAGCCATCATTTAAAGAAAGCGTAATAGCTCACTGATCGAGTCGTCCTGCGCGGAAGATGTAACGGGGCTAAGCCAGTTACCGAAGCTGCGGATGTGCAATTTATTGCACGTGGTAGGAGAGCGTTCTGTAAGCCTGTGAAGGTGGGTTGTGAAGCCTGCTGGAGGTATCAGAAGTGCGAATGCTGACATGAGTAGCGTTAAAGGGGGTGAAAAGCCCCCTCGCCGAAAGCGCAAGGTTTCCTACGCAACGTTCATCGGCGTAGGGTGAGTCGGCCCCTAAGGCGAGGCAGAGATGCGTAGCTGATGGGAARCAGGTYAATATTCCTGTACCGATCAATAGTGCGATGTGGGGACGGAGAAGGTTAGCTCAGCCAACTGTTGGATATGTTGRTTCAAGCGTGTAGTCGTGCCCCTTAGGCAAATCCGGGGGGATTAGATGAGGCGTGATAACGAGTCTGCTTGCAGACGAAGTGAGTGATACCCTGCTTCCAAGAAAAGCCACTAAGCTTCAGCTATTGACGACCGTACCGCAAACCGACACTGGTGCGCGAGATGAGTATTCTAAGGCGCTTGAGAGAACTCTGGAGAAGGAACTCGGCAAATTGACACCGTAACTTCGGAAGAAGGTGTGCCTTTAGTAGGTGATCCATTTACTTGGTGAGCCCAATGAGGCCGCAGAGAATCGGTGGCTGCAACTGTTTATTAAAAACACAGCACTCTGCAAAGACGAAAGTCGACGTATAGGGTGTGACTCCTGCCCGGTGCTGGAAGATTAAATGATGGGGTGCAAGCTCTTGACTGAAGTCCCAGTAAACGGCGGCCGTAACTATAACGGTCCTAAGGTAGCGAAATTCCTTGTCGGGTAAGTTCCGACCTGCACGAATGGAGTAATGATGGCCACACTGTCTCCTCCAGAGACTCAGCGAAGTTGAAATGTTTGTGATGATGCAATCTCCCCGCGGAAAGACGGAAAGACCCCATGAACCTTTACTGTAGCTTTACATTGGACTTTGAACAGATCTGTGTAGGATAGGTGGGAGGCTTTGAAGTSAGGTCGCYAGWTCTGATGGAGCCAWCSTTGAAATACCACCCTGGTGTGTTTGAGGTTCTAACCTTGKCCCGTTATCCGGGAYGGGGACAGTGTATGGTGGGCAGTTTGACTGGGGCGGTCTCCTCCCAAAGTGTAACGGAGGAGTTCGAAGGTACGCTAGATACGGTCGGAAATCGTGTCGATAGTGCATTGGCATAAGCGTGCTTGACTGCGAGACYKACAAGTCGAGCAGGTWCGAAAGWMGGACWWAGTGATCCGGTGGTTCTGTATGGAAGGGCCATCGCTCAACGGATAAAAGGTACTCTGGGGATAACAGGCTGATACCGCCCAAGAGTTCATATCGACGGCGGTGTTTGGCACCTCGATGTCGGCTCATCTCATCCTGGGGCTGTAGCCGGTCCCAAGGGTATGGCTGTTCGCCATTTAAAGAGGTACGTGAGCTGGGTTTAAAACGTCGTGAGACAGTTTGGTCCCTATCTTCCGTGGGCGCTGCAAGATTGAGAGAGCCTGCTCCTAGTACGAGAGGACCGGAGTGGACGCACCTCTGGTGTATCGGTTGTCACGCCAGTGGCATTGCCGAGTAGCTAAGTGCGGAAGAGATAACCGCTGAAAGCATCTAAGCGGGAAACTCGTCTCAAGATGAGTCTTGCCGGGGCCTAGAGCCCCCTGAAGGGTCGTTCGAGACCAGGACGTTGATAGGCTGGGTGTGGAAGCGCAGTAATGCGTTAAGCTAACCAGTACTAATTGCCCGTGAGGCTTGACCCTATAACTTTGAGAGTCTGTGCGCAGCACGTCTCAAGGTGAGTGTTCAAGTTATGTCGTTCTTCGAAGCTACGAAGACGCAATCAAATTAAGCTGATTCCGCTGCCAAGCGATAAAACTTGCAGCGTGCAGATTGGATAAAACCAAGTTCTGCTGACTCTACGAATTGGGTTTATTGACCATGTCAATGAACCAACCAGTCAAGCCTGACGACCATAGCGACTTGGTCCCACTCCTTCCCATCCCGAACAGGACAGTGAAACGAGCCAGCGCCGATGATAGTGCGGATTCCCGTGTGAAAGTAGGTCATCGTCAGGCTATTTACCCCTCAAAACCCCTCCAGCTCAGGCTGTGAGGGGTTTTGTTTTTGGGTGATCTGAATATTCAGCCGGATTCAAGAGTGCGCGGCAAACGAATCGGGCGRTGATGAGCAATGCCGCCTGCCGACATGGGCAGATTTCGGATGCCCGTTGGGTGCTGTTACCGTATTGAATTGGTAGCGTCAATTCAGGCCCACTCTTCGGCGTCCAATCTAGAACAGGTTTTGTTGGCGACTTGCCGCTAAGGGCCGCAAGTCCCACCTCCCCAGAACTTCATAGCGATAGGGCGATCCACCTCCGACAACGAGCAAGACCTCATCAAGAATCCATTCGATGGCTTCCTTGATTTTTGGAGGTTTCAGATGCTTGGGCGCTGTATAGCTGGGAGTGACGTGCGGGGTGTGTCCCACGCGATCATCAATTCCCTCGGCCGCTAGCACCCTATGGATGCAGCGAGCAACCCGGGGAAACCGTGGGGGCTGCCTTTGGCTCTGAACGACCAATGCTCTCCATTGGCCACGATGCGATTCAGCGTCATGGCAACCGCCTGCGCTGAAACCCTGCCACCCGCACGCAGCATCCGCTCGCGCAGATCTGGCGTGTC
>NZ_JBFULE010000681.1:0-2857 GCF_056400485.1 Roseateles sp. P5_B10 | reverse complement strand
GCAAGGGACAGCGTGAGCAAGCGATCGGCGTCCTTTGCATCCTGTGGCAAGGCGATGGCCAGTTCGTAGCGGAGACAGGCGGCCACACTCAGTATGCCCAGTGAACTGCTCAGAACTGAAAGCAGGCCGAAGTCGGCGGGCAGATACAGGCGGGCCAGGATGGGCATCGCCAAGGCAGTGATGCCGTGGGCGAGCATGCCGGCGCTACTCAGCAGAACGACGGCACGTATAAAGCTTCCACGCGCTTGCATGGTTGGGGGGGTGCCTGACACGAAGATCATTCGTGGATGCTTGGAACAGCTGCGCCGGCCAGTGCGGAATCAGGCGCTTTTCAGCGCCAGCCGCAGCGCCTCCACCACCCGCTCCTGTTGCTCATCGGTCAAGTCCGCGCTCATCGGCAGGCTCATGACGCGGTCTGCGGCTGCATTGCTGTGAGGCATGCTGGCGGCCGAGCATTCAGGCGTCTCGTAGGCGGGCTGGCGGTGCAGCGGGCGTGGATAGTGGACGGCGGTGGGAATGCCCTGCGCCTTCAGCGCAGCGATTACATCCCCGCGGTTGTCGACCTTCACGGTGTACTGAGCCCACACGCAGTCGCGATCGGCGGCCACTTCGAGCAGTTCCACCGGCGCTCCGCTGGCCCTGATCAATTCGGCGTAGCGGTCGCCCAGTTTCTTGCGCTGCGCGATCTCCCATTCGAAGCGTTCGAGCTTGCCCAGCACGACSGCGCATTGCAGCGTGTCCATGCGCCCGCCCACTCCCACACGAGTGTGCGTGTATCGCTGGCTCTGGCCATGCACTCGGATCTCGCGCATCGCCTGGGCGAGCGCGTCGTCATTGGTGAAGAGGGCCCCGCCGTCGCCGTAGCAGCCCAGCGGCTTGCTGGGAAAGAAGCTCGTCGCGCCGATGCGCGACACGTTGCAGCTCATCCGGCCCTTGTAGCTGGCCCCGAAGCTTTGTGCAGCGTCTTCGATGACCGACAGGCCGTGCCTTGCAGCGACCGTGTTGATCTCGTCCATATCGGCCACCTGGCCGTACAGGCTGACGGGCATGATGGCGCGAGTGGCGGGTGTGATCGCGGCTTCGAGGAGCGCCGGATCGATGTTGCAATCACCCGGCTTGATGTCGACATAGACCGGCTTGGCGCCCGCCAGCACGATGGTCTCCGCCGTGGCCGCGAAGGTGAACGGCGTCGTGATGACCTCGTGGCCCGGCCCGATGCCTTCTGCCATGAGCGCGATCAACAGGGCTTCAGTGCCACTGGAGACCGTGATGCAGTGTCTGGCGCCGGTGAGTCGCGCGAGGGCCGCCTCGAGTTCCGCCACTTCCGGCCCCATGATGTATTGGCCGTGGTCGAGCACCGCCTGGATGCGCGCGTCGATGCTGGGCTTGAGGGCCTGGTATTGGCTCTTGAGGTCGATGAATTGCATGATCAATCCTGGATCAGTTCGCAGCGGTCGTCGTTGAGCCTGTAGCGGTCGCCCGTGTGCGGGCACGTCGCTTTGTCGTCGACGAAGTCAAGGCGTTCACCGAAGCGGCTCATCCAGCCGATTCGCTTGGCAGGCACGCCGACCATCAGCCCGAAATCGGGCACGTCGCGATTGACGACCGCGCCAGCGCCGACGAATGCGTAGCGACCCACGGTCGTGCCGCAAACGATGGTGGCGTTGGCCCCCAGGGTTGCGCCCTGGCGCATCACGGTACGGCGGTATTCATCCTTGCGCGTAACCGCAGAGCGCGGGTTGTAGACGTTGGTGAACACCATGCTGGGGCCGCAGAAGACGTCGTCCTCCAATGTCACCGAGTCATAGACGGAGACGTTGTTCTGGATCTTGACGTTGTTGCCGATGCTGACGTCGTTGCCGACGTAGACGTTCTGGCCGAAGGAGCAACCGTCGCCAATGCGGGCGCCAGCGCTGATGTGTACGAAGTGCCAGACGCGGCAGCCCGAGCCGATCCGGGCGCCAGCGTCGACGATGGCAGAGGGGTGGATGACAGTCTGCGTGCTCATCGGCTCAGTAATTCAGCGGCAGGTTGACCTTCTGCCCGTCGCGGGCCGAGCGGTACATGCCGATCAGCAGTTCCAGAGACTTGAGGCCTTCGCGTCCATCGGTTTCAGGCTGTGCCTCGCCGCGCAGCACCTGCAGCACGTTGTGGTAGTACAGGGGATGCCCGAAACCGTAGACCGATGTGGTCTCGTAGTTGGCGTCCTTGATGCGCTGATCCATCTCGTGCGCGTCCTGGAACTCCCAGTGCTTGATCTCGTTGACAGCCACGCCACCGACCACGGCAGAGCCTTTTTCGCCGAGGATGGTGATCGAGCCTTCCAGATTCTTGGGATAGGTGAGCATGGTGACGTTGATCGAACCCATGGCGCCGCTACGCCACTTGATGGCGGCAACGCCGGTGTCTTCCACCTCGATATCGCGCGCCAGGGTCCCCGTGTACGCCATGACACTTTCGACCGGACCGATGATCCACTCGAGCAGGTCGACGTAGTGGCTCGCCTGGTTCATGAAGGCGCCGCCGTCGAACTCCCAGGTGCCGCGCCAGGCGGCGCTGTCGTAATAGGCTTGAGGGCGGCTCCAGAACACGTTCACCGTGACCATGTGGATTCGCCCGAAACGGCCCGCTGCCACGGCATTCTTGAGCAGTTGCAGGGTCGGATTGCGCCGGTTCTGTTTGACGACGAACAGCCGCACGCCTGCCTCGTCGCAGGCCCGCACCATGTCGATGCCGTCCTGCCAGCGAGTGGCCATGGGCTTTTCCGTCATGACGTGGAAGCCGGCATGCGCAGCTTCGATGGCCTGGCGCGGGTGCAGGCCGCTTGGCGTCGTCAGGATGACCACGTCCGCCGAGG
>NZ_JBFULE010000680.1:0-2859 GCF_056400485.1 Roseateles sp. P5_B10 | reverse complement strand
TGGCAAAAGCGCCAACGCGATATCGAAGACCAGCGAAACAGGCTGCGTCGCAAGATTTTTGACCGGCAAGATGAGATTGACGGGCAGCGAAATCTGCTCATTGATGAGCTAGAAGGTCGCTTGTCGCGCGAGACGACAACGACCGATGTATTCACGATCCAATGGGAGTTGGTTTGATGGCGACAGATCCAAGGCCACTAGAAGTACAACAGCTGCAGTCATTTCTAAAGGTCGAGTTCAACGGGCAAATCGTTGGCGTCGGCGATACCGCTCAAGCTCAAGAGCGAAACTTTCTTTCGAAGGCACTTGCAGCCTATTTCTTAATTGTGAAAGCAGGTGCAAGTAAGGCCGACGCATTGGCAGCGTCTATAGACGGCGGTAACGATCACGGGATCGACTCTGTCTATATCAGTCCAGCCGGCGTTTTTTGGTTAGTTCAATCCAAGTATATTCATGAAGGCAAGGGCGAACCCATACTCGGTGACGCATCAAAATTCAAAGATGGCGTACTTGATTTTTTTCGCGGCCAATTTGGAAGATTTAATGCTGCGCTGAATTCAAAGCTGCCTGCTATTAAGTCGGCGATGGCGCAGGACTACACCGTTCGCTTCGCGCTGGTTTACACGGGAACGTCCTTGAACGATGACCGATTACAGCTCTTTAGCGATGTTGAAGGTGCGGTAAATACTATTCAGCCTAATAGGGCAAAATTCGTTCGCTTTGGACTGTTGGACTTCCATGATGCACTGACCGAGCGGCGGGGGGAAGCGACGATTAATATAACGATCGAACTCCGGAACTTTGGACTCATTGCAACTCCCGCTAGAGCCTTTTACGGTGTTATGCGAGTGCGTGATTTGGCGGAGCTTTATCAAAAACATGACCATGCGCTGGTGCGGGCCAATATCAGGCGATATCGAGGCTCTTCGCAAGTGAATGAGGAAATTACAAAGACTTTGCATGAGGCCCCGGGTCACTTCGTCTATTTTAATAATGGCATCACGCTTTTGTGTGAAAAGATCACCCCGATCGGGAAGACCGATCCTGAACGGAATATTGGCCATTTCCAGCTCGATGGAGTTTCCATCATCAACGGCGCCCAAACGGCCGGTACCGTTGCCCGTCAGCCCCTGGCTCACTACGACACCCATGCGGCTGATGTCTTGGTCACGTGCATCCAGGCGACGTCCGACATGGATTTATTTGGAGATAGGGTAACGGAGTATCGCAACAGCCAGAATGCCGTCCAAATGCAGGACTTCATCGCCCTGGATGACAACCAGGAAAATTGGAGAAAAACGCTGCAGGCATCCGGCGTGGTCTATATCTACAAGCAGAGCGCCTCTGATCCACACGCGACGGAGAGAGTATTTACTGCCCAAGAAGCGGCTAATTGCCTGGTTGCTGCTAACAGGGACAAAGGGACCTGGGCAACCGGCTTGGTGATTGCTCGCAAGGAGCCGCATCGCCTTTGGGACCAGCGCCGCGACTTCGATGGCGCATCGGTAACCGACATAAGCGACGCCATCTACGGTAGATTGTTTCCAAGCAGTCTCACAGCGCGTCGCTTGTGGCGCACCACGCAGATTGTGCGAATGGTGCGGACGGTCATCGAGGCGGATGCTTCAACGCAAACGCCTGAGTTGGCGGCACTGTCCCATGAATCAGCTTTTCTTGTGGCGCACATCGTTCTTGTTAGATTGGCCGCACTCGCCGATGCCGTCACCTTGATGTTGACAACGGACGAACGAACCGCTCTCTCGCGTGAGATCGACACCGTACGACTTGCACTCGGCAATGCCTATGCGGGTCGCGATTGGGGCGGCGCCGAACCGGCCGCTGTGTATGCGGATCCGAGCAACTTAAAGACCCTCAAGGGCGACGTGATGCGCACGCTCGCCAAATAGACAATAGCGACATGACAAGTGCTCAGAAACTAGAACTCACTTGGATTGGCAAGGATCAGCGGCCACGGCTGGAGCCGCGCATTCTCTTGGAAGATCCTAAGCGTAGTTACCACGCTAAGCAACGCTTCAGCGAAAACGATTCATTCGACAACCGATTGATCAAGGGTGACAACCTGTTAGCCTTGAAGGCATTGGAGGCAGAGTTTGCAGGCAAGGTGAAGTGCATTTTCATTGACCCCCCTTACAACACCGGCAGCGCATTCGTGCACTACGACGACGGGTTGGAGCATTCAATCTGGCTGGGGCTAATGCGAGATAGGCTTGAGATTATTCGGCGCTTGTTATCTGACGATGGTTCGCTGTGGGTCACAATTGATGATAACGAGGCGCATTATCTAAAAGTAATGTGCGACGAAGTTTTTGGTAGAGTGAATTTTGTTGCAAATATTGTTTGGCAAAAAAAATATGCGAAACAAAACGATGCCAAGTGGCTTAGCACCAGCCACGACCACATTCTTTTATATGCCAAAAAGAAACTTTCCTGGAAACCTAATTCTGTAGAACGAACGGCCGATCAGCTGAAAGGCTACTCCAACGTAGATAACGATCCTCGCGGTCTTTGGCAGTCAGTCGTTTATACGTGCGCAAAAACAAGATCGGAAAGGCCTAATCTTTTTTATGGAATTAGGCAACCGAAAACCGGTGAGTTGATTTTTCCGGAAGAGTCTCGGGTATGGGGTTACGACGAAAAAAGGCATCTTCAGCATGTCCAAGATGGTTTGTTGTGGTGGGGTGCCAATCAAGAGAAAGACAAGCCTCGGCTTAAATCGTTCCTCGACAAAGTTGGGACTGGCCTTGTCCCTGACACTCTTTGGCTGAGGGAGGACTCAGGGGACAACCAGGATGCGAAGCGAGAAATGCTCGGGCTGAATTCAGATGATGTTTTTAGTAC
>NZ_JBFULE010000679.1:0-2869 GCF_056400485.1 Roseateles sp. P5_B10 | reverse complement strand
GGCCGCGCTGTGGGCTGCCGCGGAAATGCGCCAGCGTTTCGGCCGCCATGAACAGGTCTTGCAGCGTATCCACGCGCAGCATGCCGGCGCGGCGGATTGCGGCGTCGATGACCACGTCCGACCCGGCCAGCGCGCCGGTGTGCGACGCGGCGGCCTGCAGGCCCTTGCCCGCGCGGCCGGCCTTGACGACGATGACCGGCTTGTTGCGCGCCGCCGCACGCGCCGCCGACATGAACTTGCGCGGCGACTCGATGGACTCGATGTAGAGCAGGATGGCCCGCGTGTGCGGGTCGCTGGCGAAGTGGTCGAGCAGGTCGCCGAAGTCCACATCGGCCCGCTCGCCCAGCGACACCATGTGCGAGAAGCCGATGCGACGCGAGCGCGCCCAGTCGAGCACCGCCGTGACCAGCGCGCCCGACTGCGACACGAAGGCGATGTCGCCGGGCAAGGCGTCGACATGGGCAAAGCTGGCGTTCAGGCCGATGCGCGGCGACAGCAGGCCCAGGCAGTTGGGGCCGAGCAGGCGCAGCAGATGCGGCCGGGCGGCGTCCAGCGCGGCCTGCTTCTGAACAGCGTTCAGGCCGGCGGTCATGACGATGGCGGCGCGCGTGCCCAGCTGGCCCAGCTCGGCGATGAGGCCGGGCACCGTATCCGGCGGGGTGCACAGCACGGCCAGGTCCGGCGCTTCGGTCAGGTCGCCGATGCGGCCTGCCAGCGCCACGCCGTCGAGCTCGGCGTGCTTGGGGTTGACGCCGAAAACACGGCCAGCAAACGTGCCGGCACGGAGGTTGCGCCAGACGGTCGCCCCGACGCTGCCGGGGCGGTTGGAGGCGCCGACCACCACGACCGAGCGCGGTGACAGAAGCTGGTCGAGGTGGCGGATGCTCATGCGGATGTCAGGGGGTAATCGCCACCTTGAGCACACCGTCGCGCTGGTGGCCGAACAGCTCGTAGGCCGCCTCGATGTCATCGAGCTTGAAGCGGTGCGTCACCATGGCCTCCAGGTTGACGCGCCGCGCGGCGATGACGGACATCAGCCGGCGCATGCGCTCCTTGCCGCCGGGGCAGAGGGTGGTGACGATCTTGTGGTCGCCCAGGCCTGCTGCAAAGGCGCCGAGCGGGATGGTCAGGTCGGTGGAGTAGACGCCCAGGCTGGACAGCGTGCCACCCGGCCGCAGCACGCGCAGGCAGGCCTCGAAGGTCTGCTGCGTGCCCAGGGCCTCGATGGCGACGTCGACGCCGCGGCCGTCGGTCAGGCGCATGATTTCTTCCACGGGGTCGACCTTGCTGGCGTCGATGACATGGTCGGCGCCCATCTGCGTGGCGATGGCCAGGCGGTTGGCCAGGCGGTCGACGCCGATGACCATGGACGCACCGCTGAGCTTGGCGCCGGCCGTGGCGCACAGGCCGATGGGGCCTTGCGCAAACACCGCCACCGTGTCGCCGATGCGCACGCCGGCACTCTCGGCCCCGCTGAAGCCGGTGGACATGATGTCGGGGCACATCAGCACCTGCTCGTCGGTCAGAGAGTCGGGCACCGGCGCCAGGTTGGCCATGGCGTCGGGCACCAGCACGTACTCGGCCTGGCAGCCGTCGATGGTGTTGCCGAACTTCCAGCCACCCATGGCCTTCCAGCCATGCGCGGTGCCRGCGCCGTCCTGCGAGCCGCAGCCGCACAGGCAGGCGGTGCTCCAGCCGCTGGGCGTGATGGCGCCGGCGATGACGCGCTGGCCCTCGCGGTAGCCGCGCACGCCCGAGCCGAGCTTCTCGATGACGCCCACGGGCTCGTGGCCGATGGTCAGGCCGCGCTCGACCGGGTACTCGCCCTTGAGGATGTGGATGTCGGTGCCGCAGATGGTCGTCGTGGTGACGCGGATCAGCGCGTCCTGCGGGCCGACATCGGGCATGGGCTTGTCATCCAGCACGATGCGCCCGGGCTCGACGAAGACAGCGGCTTTCATCATGGCCATGGGAAATCCTCCAAAAGGCGCTACGCGCCTGGAAGGTTCCATGACGTCAGGCCACCCTACTCCGAGGCCTTGCCCAGGTGCAGGGTGGGAGCGCCGTTGCAGGGTAGGACGCGAGGCCGGCGGCCGCTTTGCGCCAGATCAGTTCAGGCCCGCCTTGTCCAGGCCGAACATCTTGTCCGCCGAGCCCGGCACATTGCGCACCGCCACATTCATGCGGTTCCAGCCATTGATGGCGGCGACGCGCCAGGTCAGCTCGGACAGCTCTTCCGGGGAGAAATGCTCGCTGACCTCGGCATAGGCAGCGTCGGAAATGCCCTCGGCCRGGATGCGCGTCAGCAGCTCGGTCCAGGCCAGGGCGGCGCGCTCCTTGGGCGTGAACAGCGTCGACTCGCGCCAGATGGCGACGTGGTGCAGGCGCAGCTCGCGCTCGCCGTGCATCTTGGCCTGCTTGACGTGCATGTCCAGGCAGAAGGCGCAGCCGTTGAGCTGGGAGGCACGGATGTCGATCAGCACGGCCAGGGTCTTGTCCATGCGGAAGGCCATGCTGAAGTCCAGGTACTTCTTGGACAGGTCGGCGGACTGGCGGAAATAGTCGAGGCGGGCTTGGTGCGTGCTCATGGCAATGTCCTTGGATGTTGTGGGCCGACAAAATCGCCGGCCTCACACTCAAGACGGATCAGCCGCGGCGTTTGTGACACGCATCCGGATCCCGCTGAGCTTGTCGGGGTTGCGCTGGATATAGACGGCACCCACCTGGCCCGACTCAGCCGACGGTGCCAGCGCAATGGTCTGCACGAGTCGACCGCCGTTGCTGTCGTCGAGGATGAGCAGGCCCGGCAGGCCGTTGACGACCGCCGGCAACAGGCGCCAGGACCGGCTGGTGGGCAGTTGCGCGAAGC
>NZ_JBFULE010000678.1:0-2875 GCF_056400485.1 Roseateles sp. P5_B10 | reverse complement strand
GCCAAGGGGCTGTGGGCGGCTTACCTGAAGAAGTTGGGTGAGAGGGCCGGCGGCAAGCTAGCAGACACGACCTACGAGCATGCGGCAAAGTTATTGAACTGGCTCTGGTCCGGGGACGAACAGCCGCAAGTAAAGGCGCACTACGAGAAGCTGCTCAGTAAAGCCGCCGGTGACTTCGGGATGGAGTTGGCCGGCGCCATTCTTGTACCTGTGCTCATAGAAGCGGCCAAGGGGCTGTGGGCGGCTTACCTGAAGAAGTTGGGTGAGAGGGCCGGCGGCAAGCTAGCAGACACGACCTACGAGCATGCGGCAAAGTTATTGAACTGGCTCTGGTCCGGGGACGAACAGCCGCAAGTAAAGGCGGACTTCGAGAAGCTGCTCAGGAAAGCCGGCGATACGCAAGGGCTGTCCATGCAACAGGTTGACGCACTGATCGCGGCCATGCGCTCTCCTGAGATGAACGCTGCCCTTAAGGCTCAGGCAAAGGACTGATGATCAGGCGCCAGCCGCAGGCACGAGAAGCGCTCCTGCTGAGCCTGGGTGCCGAGATATGGGTTCATGTCGGAGTCTTCGCTGTCATCGCAGTGCCAATCGTCGCTGTCGGCCTGCCAGTCGTGCTGGTGACCTTCGCGACCTACGAGGTGTTCCAGTCAATCGGCGCGCTCTGGAATGGCGCCAAAGATCCTGGAGTTCAAGTCGCATATGGTTGGCTGACGGTATTCGTGGCCGTCCTRCTCCTCGCACGCTTCATTGCTGGCAGCYGCAACGCCGTGCGTGCCGACGCACAGGCGCAGGCCGAGCTGGCGGATCGGGGTCGGCAACCCAAGGGCGTGGCGGGCCAGGTTCTTTGTGAAACTGTCTCCAGGCTCTGGCAGGCGGCGCGCGGCCCTGAGAAGGCTGCTCCGGAAGTTGTCTGGTACAGCGGCTTTCAGGTCGCTGCACACGCGCGCACGGGGGTAGAAGGTGACTGCATCTTCGTGAGTAGTGCTCTATGGGATCGGGTCGCAAAGCGAGACCTCACGGGAGACCTGATTCTGGCTCACGAAATGGGGCACATCGTTCACCGCGACTCGCGCGCGTTCCGCCGCCTGTCCATCATGCTAGGCGGGATTCGTTCGACGCTGGCTCTCAGCAAAGCTTTCGCTGTTGCCGCTTCCGTGGTGATCCTGGTTTCTTTTACCTCGGCAGGTTTGATCCACGGTGAGCCGCGATGGTGGCTCTTGCGACTTGGCGTGGCGACCGTTTCGCTTGCATCGCTTTGCTTCCTACTGCTTGTAATTGGCGACCTGTTCGTTCGACGGTATGCCAGCTTCATCGTTGCGCTGATGGAGGTGCGTGCTGATCTGTGCGCCGCGCTTTGGACGGTGGGACTCGAAAAGTTTGCCAAACATCTAGCTTCCGACGCCGCGCTTCATCGGTCAACGGCAGGGGATTTGGCGCAGTCCTTTCTCTCACCCAACATGACGCATATCTCGGAAAGCGAACGGTTAGCCCTGATTCGGACGCCCGAGCGACTTTTCACGCCGAAGCTGCGCTACTTCGCTTGGTCTGTGGTGTTGGCGCTCTTGCTTCCGCTCAACCCGATCACACCACYCCTGTTAAACGGCGCCGTTGACCATGCGATTCTCGTTTGCACGGTGAGTGCGTTGTATGCCAGCGCCATGACGATGTTGGTGCTGGGTGGGTTCAACTGTCAGCTCGGGTGGAAGCGCGCGGTCGTGCTGGCGACGGCGGCCTGCGGTGCACTCGGCATCACGAGCATCAACTTCTATGAAATCGGCTACCTGCTGACGCACTACGGCATCGCTCTGGCAAATGGCACGGGCTTCAGCCAAGTGACCGTGACACTGACCGAGATGGGAAGTGACACGTTGATCGTTGCGCGGGCCTTGGCCAGGAAAGCTGGCGACGGGCTAAGCGGCTGGTGGTTCTTAGTATCAGTGCCTCTGACGGCTGCTGCGATGAAGATGATTCGTCCAGCGGTGCGCTCGCTGCCGCTGCAGGGCAGCAAGCTAGCGCTGACATTTACGACGGCCGTGACTACGTTCTGCGTCGCACTGATTGCCGGGCGCGATCCACGCCGCAGCGAGTTGTACGACATGATTTTTGGTGAGATTCCTGACGACTGGTGGTTGCTCGTCGAACCAGTGCGCCTTGCCGTGCCCGCATGGGTGGCACTTCTGTCTGTCCTCGTAACAGGCGCATTGTTGAAGCTGGGGACGCGGGAGACTCCCGCTCCCGAGCGGTCAATGGCGCAAAAGCGTGCTGTGGCTGCGGATGTCGATGGGTAGCAGCGGCGCGTAGCTGAGCACGACGGTGCATCGCCGACTCAGTAGCTGCCGCATGGGTCCGAGCTTTGGTACAAGAACGCATGGCCGAAAGCGAGAACCTGGAACCCAAGAGCTCATCCCCAACCCCTCCTGCGGAAGGCGAGCGCCGAGCCATGCGTGGCTACATGGGTCAATACGACCAGGCCGGAGCCGCCATCTATGCGGAGCTTGAGCGCGGGCAGCTGCTATGGGTCGGAGTAGCCGATCGAACCGCTGGCATCGCTGACGACCTCGTTCTAGGTTTGGATGGCCTGGTCATAGGGCACYAATTCAAGACCTCCAGGTTTCCGGCCCCGTTTCGCATCGTCACCCTCCTCACTGGTGCGGAAGGTCTGCTCAAGCCATTGATCGACGCCTGGGAGGGGCTTCGGAAGCTCCATCCTGATTGCCGCGTGCAGATCCGGCTAGTTGTAAGCGACTATCCGTCCGACTCTGACAGCCCAGGCGATGCCATCCCGCCGCATAGCGCCGCTTTCCTGGCCGAGTTCGAGCTTCATGCGCAGAGGTCTATTGATGAGTGGCGGCAGGCAGGATGGGGCCGACTC
>NZ_JBFULE010000677.1:0-2882 GCF_056400485.1 Roseateles sp. P5_B10 | reverse complement strand
GAATAGCGCTCGCCGTCGACCGAGATGTAGCAGCTGTCGGCATTGGGCGTGACGAGACCGAGGTGATAGCGCACCGAGCCGGCGAAGGGATCGCGGTGGGTGACGAGGCGCCCGCCCGGCGGCAAGGCCGCGAACATGGCGGCCTTCACGGTCGGGATGCGCTGCAGCAGCCCGGTCGTCACCGGGCAGAGTTCGCGCGCCGATGGATGCGCGTCGCCATACCACTTCAGGTGAAAGCGCGTCCAGCCGGTCTTGAAAAAGCTGTTGAAGCCGGCGTCGTTGTACTTGTCGCTCTTCTTGATCTCGCCCGCGTCGGCCAGCTTGAAGGCTTCGGCGCGGATGTCCTGCCAATGGTCTTGCAGCAGCTTGAGCTCCGGGAAGCCGGCGACCGGCAGATAGGGCTTGGCCGGCAGCCTGGAGAACAGGTACATCAGGCAGTTGATGGGCGCCATGAAGGTGGAGTGATCCATCAGCTGGCGGAAGAAGCGCAGGCGCACGCGGCCGCGGAAATGCACGTACATCGTGCTCGCGATGAAGACCGCCACGATGAGCAGCTTGATATAGGGAATGTCGTGGGTCATTTGGCGTAGAAGTCAGCCTCGCCGGGAGGCCGTGACTTGAAGCGCTTGTGCAGCCAGAAGTATTGGTGCAATTGTCGGCGCGCTTGAGCCTCGATGACGGCGTTCATGCGGGTGGCGTCGGCGACGATGTCATCGGTCGGGAAATTGGCCAGCGCCGGCTCGATGACCAGCGTGTAGCCATCCGCCTCGCGGCGCGGGTAGCAGGGCAGCACGGCCGCCTTGGTGACAGCCGCCATGCGCGACAGCCCGCCGATGGTGGCCGCCGGCACGCCGAAGAAGGGTACGAAGACCGAGTCGCGGTGGCCAAAGTCCTGGTCGGGCAGGTAGTAGAGGCGATAGCCCTCCTTCAGCGCCCGCAGCGTCGGCCGCGTGCCCTGCTGGCGCGCAAAGATGATGCCGGTGCCAAAACGCAGCCGCTTGGCGCGAAAGAACGCGTCCAGCCAGGGGTCCTTCTGAACCGAGTAGATGCTGACCAGCGGCGTCTCCAGCGACACCCGCAGGCCGGCCAGGTCCAGGCCGGTGAAGTGGGGCATCATCAAGATGACATTGCGGCCATCCAACGCGCGCAGGTTCTCAAGGCCTTCGATGCGGACCAGGCGCTTCAGGCGCTCGCGCGAAGCGAACCAGCCGTAGCCGTACTCCAGCAGCATCTGCACCATGGCGACGAAATTCTGGCGCAGCAGGCGGCGGCGAGCTGCCGGTGTCCAGTCCGGCAGCGCGAGCTTGAGGTTGACTTCACCGATGTGCCGGCGTGACGACGGCATCGATGCGACGAGGTTGCCAATCAGCCAGCCGAGGGCCGTGATGGCGCGAAACGGCAGCCAGCTGAGCAGCCAGACAAAACCGACAAGAAGCCTCAGGCCCACGATGTTTCCTGCCGTTTTTTCAAGGCATTCCTTTTAAAAACAATCACTTAGGGGTGAAGTGCGCCCTGCTGGCGCGCGGCCATTGTCTCAGGCCGCCAGCACCGTGCGCCGCAGGCGCAAGCGTTGCGCCGTCAGCATCAGCAGCGGGATGGCCGCCAGCCAGGCGTAGGCCCAGGCGGACGGATGCATCCACCACGCCGCCGCGACCAGGCCGCATTGCAGCAACATGGCATTGCCGAAGCCCGCGCCGCGACCGCCGGTGTAGCTGGCGATCAGCATCGCCGCCAGCCACAGGCCGAGCAGCATGCGCAGGGCGAGCCAGAGCATGCCGGGCTGGTCGAGGGCCAGCAGGCCGACCAGCGCCGGCCATTGCAGCAGCGCGAAGGTGCAGGGTTCGGAGAGGGCACGGTTCAGCATGGGGTCTCCCGGGCTCATCAGGGTTCGACGGTGTAGTTGCGCCAGCGCGTGGTGATGGTGTTGGCGACGCTGATATTCAGGTTGGACGTCCGGCGTCCGCTGGCGTTGAGGATCTCGGCTCGGCATGTGATGGTGCTGGGGATGTATTGCTCTTCCTCGACCACACCGCGGACGGCCTCCAGCTCACGGCGCCGGCTGGCGCCGGCGGTGGCGAGCTCGGCGTTGATCTCGTTCAGGGCCGCTCCGCGGTTGCCGCGGCCGTAGTTCATCGTCACATTGAAGTTGCGCGCCGAGCCACCGCCGTCCACCGCAGTCTTCACGTCCGTCTCGAAGGCATGCAGCATCGAGGCGCCGCCGCGGTTGTTGGCGTCCTGCGTGATGGGGCCGAGGTTCTCCCAGATATTGCCGGGGCCGTCGAGGTTGTGGTTGAGCAGGTGGCCCTTGACGTAAAGGTGGTCGCCTGCATTGCCGTCGCTGCGGCGCTTGGCCAGCCGCACCCAGCGCGCCGACGTGACGCTGGGCTCGCCACCGCGCACTGGCCAATGCGAGCGTTGGGCGTTCAGCCGATCGATCTGCGCGGAACGGGCCCATCCCTGCGCGGTGACGGTGCCGAACGCCGGCGGTGTGGAGGCGCCACCGCCGGCCGGCATCAGGCGCCGGGTCACGGTGGCGATCTCGGTGATCAGCGCGACGATGGCGGCGGAAACCACCTGAGGATCGTTGGACGTCATCGGATCGGCCGAACCGCCCGCGGCCGCAGCGCCCGCAGCCGGTGCCGCGCTGCCCAGCGAGCGGGCACGACGGCGCAACTGCTGCAGCCGGCGGTACTTCTGCTGGGCATCCGTGCGGTCTTCGCTGGCGGGCAGGCCGGCCAGGAAGTCGGGGAAGCGCTGTGGCGTCGAGGCCACCATCAGCTCGCCTTCCTCGCCTTCACCCTCGAGATAGAGCTCGTGCGGCTCGCCGCTCTCCGTCGTGAAGCTGAAGCGCTCGCGCCACCATTGCACGACCGCACCAACGG
>NZ_JBFULE010000676.1:0-2888 GCF_056400485.1 Roseateles sp. P5_B10 | reverse complement strand
GCTCTGCGCCAGTCGGGCCAGGGCGACGATGGCGCCGATCAGCACGGCRATGGGGAATAGCTCGTAGAAGTGGCCAGGCAGCTCCATCGCTGCGAGCACGGCGGCCTTGCCCGCACCCGCGCCGACGCGGGTCATGCGCTCGATCTCGTCGACGAAGTCGATAAAGAAGAACAGCGACAGGAAGGCCAGCGCGACCATCAGCACCGAACCGGCGATGTCCTTGTAGAGCAGGGCGCGGACGGTCCTCATGCCATCGCCTCTTTGCTTACGCGGCGGCGCAGGCAGAAGCGGTTGGCGTTGTCGCGCAGCCAGATGACGGCCAGGGCCAGGAACAGGGCACTGCCATGCACGGTCAGCAGGCCGCGGGGCAGGCTGGTGCGACCGTTGCCTACCCAGGACTGCGACAGGTTGATGAGATTGAAGTAGATGACGAAGGCCAGTAGCGCAAACAGCAGATTCCAGTTGCTGGCGCGGCGCGGGTTGGATGCCGACAGGCCGACGCCGAGCAGGGCCATGTTGAAGCCGGCGAGGATCATGCCGAAGCGCCAGGCCAGCTCGCCCTGGTTCTTGGGCGTGGGCAGGCGCAGCAGGTCCAACGTCGCCATGGCCTTGGGCGGCAGCTGGTTGGCATTGGCCAGCACCTGCGGGTCGGTCATCACCTTGTACTGCTCGAAGCGTGCCAGGCTTTTCTCGCCGGTCTTGAGCTGGCTCTCGTTGCGCTGGCCGTGATCCAGCACGAGGAAGCGGTCATCGCCTTCCATCTCGAGATGGCCGCGGGCCGAGGTCGTCACCGACTCGCGTTCGTTCTGGTTGGCGAGGATGAAGACATTGCGGCCGGTGGCGGCGTTGTCGCCGTCGCGTTCGATGAAGAAGACCCGGCTGCCGTCGCGCGAGGTCTGGAACTGGCCCGGCGCCACGCGCGAGAGGTCGCCGCGCTTCTGATAACGGTCCCGCAATTCGGCGCTGTTCTGATTGCCCCAGGGCCAGACCAGCAGCTCGAGCACGATGACGCCGAGCAGCACCGGCCAGGCCATGCGCAGCACCGGGCGCACGAAGCGCGACAGCGGCACGCCGCTGGCAAACCAGATCGTCATTTCCGACTCGCGATAGGAGCGGCTGAGCGTGATGACGACGGCAACGAACAGCGACAGGATGAGCATGGTCGCGAGGTGGGCGATGGTCGCGTAGCCCATCAACAGCACGACGTCCTGAGGCGCCACATTGCCCCCCGCGGCCTGGCCCAGCGTGCGGATCAGCGTCGACGTCAACATGATGGTCAGGATGACCACCAGCGTGACGCCGAAGCTCTTGGCCAGCTCGGATCGCGTGGATGAATCGAATAACATCAAAAGTACTTCTACCTACTTCTGGTCATTATGGACTTCAAGATTCAAACCGCTGAGCTCGATGGGCTCGCGGGCGCCGGTGCCGACGCCCTGGTCGTCGTGCTCGGCGGTGAGGCGCTGCCCAAGGGCCTGGATGCAGTGGTTGCCCGTCATGCGCAGGCGGCCATCAAGCTCGGCGACTTCGCGCTGAAAGGTGGCCAGGCACTCACGCTGACCCACGCCGAAGGGGTCAAGGCGCCTCGCCTTGTCCTCGTCGCCAGCGGCAAGACGACGTTGGCTGCCGCGCGCGCCGCATTGGCTGCAGGCCTGGCGCAGATCAAATCCCGTGGCGTGGTCAGCGCGGCTGTCGCGTTTGTGGGTTTCGACGCCGGCAACGTCGAATCGCTGGCCGAACAGACCGCCCTCGCGGCCACGGATGCGGTCTATGTCTACCGCCACACCAAGCCCAGTGCGCCGGCAGCCCCCAAGCTGGCCAGGCTTGCCCTGCTGGTCGGCAAGGCTGACATCAAGACGGCCAAGGCCGGCCTGGCTCGTGGCGAAGCCATTGCCGCCGGCGTCGAACTGGCGCGGGAATGTGCCAACCGCCCGGCCAACTTCGCGACGCCGACCTATCTCGGTGAGGTCGTGCAGGGCCTGGGCAAGGCCCATGGCCTGAAGGTCGAGGTGCTGGACAAGAAGGCCGTCGAGAAACTCGGCATGGGCAGCTTCCTGTCCGTCGCCCAGGGTTCGGACGAGCCGCTGCGCTTCATCGTTGCCCGCTATGAAGGCGCGGCCAAGACGGTGGCGCCCGTCGTGCTGGTGGGCAAGGGCATCACCTTCGACACCGGCGGCATCTCGCTCAAGCCCGGTGCCGAGATGGACGAGATGAAGTTCGACATGGGCGGCGCGGCCAGCGTCATCGGCACGCTGCGCGCCATCGCCGAACTCAAGCCCAAGCTCAATCTGGTCATGATCGTCGCTGCCTGCGAGAACATGCCCAGCGGCCGCGCGATCAAGCCGGGCGACGTCGTCACGTCGATGTCCGGCCAGACCATCGAGATCCTGAACACCGACGCCGAAGGCCGACTCATCCTGTGCGATGCGCTGACCTATGCGGAGCGCTTCAAGCCCGCGGTCGTCGTCGACGTGGCGACGCTGACGGGCGCCTGCGTCATCGCGCTGGGCGGCGTGCGCAGCGGCATGTACGCCAGCGACGACGAACTCGCCGCTTCGTTGACCGCAGCGGGCGACGCGGCCCTCGACCCTTGCTGGCGCATGCCGCTGGACGACGAGTACGCCGAAGGCCTGAAGAGCAACTTCGCCGACGTGCCCAATATCGCCGGTCGCGCGGGCGGCTCGATCACGGCGGCCAAGTTCCTGCAGCGTTTCACCAGCAAGTACCGCTGGGGCCATCTCGACATCGCCGGCACGGCATGGAAGGGCGGCGCTGCCAAGGGCTCGACCGGCCGGCCGGTGGGCCTGTTGACGCACTTCGTGTTGAGTCACGCGAAGTAAGTGACCCTGCAGGTCAGTTTCTACAGCGACGCGGCGGACCCGCTGCAC
>NZ_JBFULE010000675.1:0-2891 GCF_056400485.1 Roseateles sp. P5_B10 | reverse complement strand
GGATCTCGCGGTTGACGATGTAGGKCGTGTAGCACTCGGTGTAGCCATGGTCCGTCGTCTGCACGTCGAGCATGAACTGGGCAAGCGCGCGATGCAGTCTGGCGGCCGGGCCTTTCAGGAAGGCGAAGCGCGAGCCCGAGAGCTTGGCGCCCATCTCGAAGTCCAGGCCCAGCGGCGCGCCCAGGTCGACGTGGTCCTTGACCTCGAAGTCGAATGTGCGGGGCGTACCCCAGCGGCACACTTCGACATTGCCGGTCTCGTCCGCGCCCGCAGGCACACTCGCGTCGGGCAGATTGGGCACGCCCATCAGCATCTGGTTCAGCTCGACCTGGATGGCGTCCAGGCGTTCGGCGCCGGCTTTCAGCTCGTCGGCAATGCTGCCGACTTCTGCCATCAGCGCCGAGGCATCTTCGCCCTTGCCCTTGGCCATGCCGATCTGCTTGGACAGCGCATTGCGGCGGGCCTGCAGTTCCTCGGTGCGCACCTGCACCGAGCGGCGCTCGCCTTCGAGCGACTTGAAGCGCTCCACGTCGAGGAAGGTCTGGGGGGTCTTGCGCGCGTTCAGGCGCTCGATGACAGCATCGAGGTCCTTGCGCAGCTGGGTGATGTCGAGCATGGGAATACCTTCAGGATTCGAATAGACAAGCGGCGCCAATGTGAGGCGCCGCCGGAAGCTGGAAGCACCGGCGTCAAGATCGCGAGGAACTGACCTCGGCCATGGACTTGTCGCCCAGCCCCATCGGCAACGGGAAGCGAACATGCTCCTCCACGCCCGGCAGGCTACGCACCGTGGTGGCGCCCAGCGCGCGCAGGCGGTCGATGACGGCCTGCACCAGCACATCGGGCGCCGAGGCGCCGGCCGTCAGACCCACACGGGCCCGGCCCTCCAGCCACTCGGCCTTCAGGTCTTCGGCGGAGTCGACCATATAGCCCGGCGTGCCCAGGCGTTCGGCCAGTTCGCGCAGACGGTTGCTGTTGGAACTGGTGGGGCTGCCAACAACGATGACGACGTCCACCTGGGGCGCAAGCACCTTGACGGCGTCCTGGCGGTTCTGCGTGGCGTAGCAGATGTCCTGCTGCTTGGGTTCGCGCACCTGGGGGAAGACGCGCTTCACCTCGGCCAGGATCTCCGCCGCGTCGTCCACGCTCAACGTGGTCTGCGTGACGACGGCGAGCTTGCTCTGATCACGCACCTGCACCTTGGCCACATCCTCGACCTCTTCGACAAGGAAGATGCCTTCGGACAGCTGGCCCATCGTGCCCTCGACCTCGGGATGACCCTTGTGGCCGATCATGATGAATTCATAGCCTTCGCGGTGCAGCTTGGCCACCTCGACGTGGACYTTGGTCACCAGCGGGCAGGTCGCGTCGAACACCTGGAAGCCCCGTGCGGCGGCCTCGCGGCGCACCTCCTGGCTGACGCCATGGGCGCTGAACACCAGCGTCGCGCCGGGCGGCACCTCGGCCAGGTCCTCGATGAAGATGGCGCCGCGCGACTTCAGGTCGTTGACGACGTAGGTGTTGTGGACGATCTCGTGGCGCACGTAGATCGGCGAGCCGAACTTCAACAGCGCGCGCTCGACGATCTCGATGGCGCGGTCCACGCCGGCGCAAAAGCCGCGCGGTTCGGCCAGCACCACTTCCTGGGGATGCAAAACAGCGTTCATCAAAGCACCCCGATCACTTGGACTTCAAAGTTGACCGGTTGGCCAGCAAGCGGGTGGTTGAAGTCGAACAGCAGGGCTTCGTCGCCAAGTTCGCGAACGACCCCGGCATAGCCGCCCTGCCCGTCCGGGCCGGGGAATTGCACGACGTCACCGACGTTGTAGACCTCGTCCGGGTCGCCCAGTTGGCGCAGCAGTGACAGCTTCACGCGCTGCAACAGCTCGGGGTTGCGTTCGCCGAACGCTTCGCCGGGCGCCAGCGCGAAACGCTCATGCGCGCCCTCGGGCAGGCCGATGAGGCGCGCTTCGATGGCGGGCGACAGCTGGCCGGCACCGAGCGACAGCGTGGCGGGCTTGTCGTCAAAGGTGTTGACGATGTCGGCGCCGTCCGGGCCCGAGAGCCGGTAATGCAAGGTCAGGAAGGACCCGGCCTGGATGGGGTTCATGCGAGAAGGGAAAAGAAAAGGGAACGCTTGGCTAGACTGCGGCCGATTTTATGTCGTTGACCCATCTGCCCCCTGAAGCCCGCCCGCGCGAGAAATTGCTTGCCCGCGGCCCGCAGGCGTTGGCGGATGCCGAACTGCTCGCCCTGCTGCTGCGCACCGGCATCCAGGGCCTGCCCGTGCTGCAACTGGCACAGAGCCTGCTGGATCGATTTGGCGGCTGGGCGGGGCTGCTGGCGGCCAGCGTGCAGGACCTCGGCAAGATCAAGGGCCTGGGCCCCGCAAAGCGTGCCGAGATCGCCGCCGTGCTGGAGATTGCGCGGCGCTCGCTGAACCAGCAGCTGACCGAGAAGCCAGCGCTGAACGACGTGGACACGGTCAAGACTTATCTGCGCCTGCATCTGGGCGCGCTGGGCCACGAAGTCTTCGCAGTGCTGTTCCTCGACGCGCAGTTGCGCCTGATTGCAATGGAGACGCTCTTCCAGGGCTCGCTGACCCACACGACCGTGCATCCGCGCGAGGTCGTCAAACGTGCTCTCGCCCTGGGCGCCGGCGCTGCCATCCTCGCCCACAACCACCCCAGCGGCGTGGCCGAGCCCTCGCGCGCCGATGAACTGCTGACCAAGCATCTCAGCCAGGCGCTGGCCCTGGTGGATGTGCGTGTTGTCGACCATTTCGTCGTCGGTGCGAACGAGGTCGTGTCATTTGCCGAGCGGGGGCTGCTGTGACCGTCAAGACGGTGCGCAGCCTCGCCGACCTGAAACCGCTGGCCCGCGAGTTGGCC
>NZ_JBFULE010000674.1:0-2891 GCF_056400485.1 Roseateles sp. P5_B10 | reverse complement strand
GCGCAACTGGCGCTCGCACCGGGAGGCGATCTCCCGGTCATGGGTGACGAGCACCAGCGTCGTGCCGGCCTCGCGGTTGAGTTCGAACATCAGCTCCATCACCGAGGCGCCGGTCGCGAAGTCCAGGCTGCCGGTGGGCTCATCGGCCAGCAGCAGCGCCGGGCGCAACACGAAGGCACGAGCCAACGCCACGCGCTGCTGCTCGCCGCCCGACAGCACGCGCGGGTAGTGACCCAGGCGCTCGCCCAGGCCCACGCGCGTGAGCATGGCGGCGGCCTGCTCGCGCGCGTCGCGGTCGCCGCGCAGCTCCAGCGGCAGCATGACGTTCTCCAGCGCCGTCAGGTTGGGCAGCAGCTGAAAGCTCTGGAAGACAAAGCCCAGCTCGCGGGCGCGCACGGCGGCGCGCTGGTCCTCGTCCAGCGTGAAGAGATCCTGGCCGCGCAGCGTGACAGAGCCATCGCTGGGCGTGTCCAGGCCGGCGAGGATGGCCAGCAGCGTGCTCTTGCCGGAGCCGGAAGCGCCGACGATGGCCACCGATTCCCTTGCAGTCAGCTCGAAGCTGATGTCATGCAGAATCGTCAGCTCGCCGGTCGCGTCACGCACGCGCTTGGTGATCTGGTCAACTTGAACAAGGGCTTCGGGCATGTCGGGACTGCGGCGGCGATGGGTGTTGGCGCACTTTAGCCTGGGGGTGATCGCCGGCTTTCCTTCAGGGATCTCAGGTGCGGCCGCGGCCGCCGAGGCACCGGTCATCCTGGTCGTCGGCGACAGCCTGTCCGCCGAATACGGCCTCAAGGCCGGCGACGGCTGGGTGGCCCTGCTGCAAAAGCGCCTGGCCGAACAGAAGAAGCCCTACCGCGTCGTCAACGCCAGCATCAGCGGCGACACCACGGCAGGTGGCCGCAGCCGGCTGCCAGCCGCACTGCGCACGCACAAGCCGGCCATCGTCATCCTCGAGCTGGGCGGCAACGACGCGCTGCGCGGCCTGCCGCTGGGGAGCACGCGCGACAACCTGCTGGCCATGGCGCGGGCCGCCCAGGAGAGCGGCGCCAAGGTGCTGATCGCCGGCATGCAGGTGCCACCCAACTACGGCACGGCCTACGGCAAGGAGTTTGCCGACCTGTTCGAGCAGGTCGCCAGGCAGGCCCGCGCGGCCTTCGTGCCCTTCCTGCTCAAGGGCGTGGCGGACCGGGCAGACGCGATGGATTGGTTCCAGGGCGACCGCATCCACCCGCTGGCCAAGGCGCATCCGCTGATGCTGGACAACGTCTGGCCGGYGTTGAAGCCGCTGCTCTAGGCGGCCGTACCAAGCCGCTGCTTCAGCGCTCCTGCTGCTGGGGGTCCCGCGGCTGCTTGTCGCCGCGCGTCGGCACGCCGTCCTGGCGGCCGCGCTTCGGGCCTTCTTCGCGCGGCTGTGCGCGGGGTTGCGCCTGTGGTTGCGCCTGCGGTTGCGGCTGAGRCTGCGGGCGTGGCACCTCGATCTGGCGCTGCGGCTCGGGCTGGGAGATGCGGCGCTGCTGCTCCTCGCGACGCTGCTGCATCTCGCGTTGTTGCGTCTCACGCTGTTGGGCTTCGCGATGCTGCGTATCGCGCTGCTGCGCCTCGCGCTGCTGGATCTCCTCGCGACGCTGCTGAACCTCACGTTGCTGGGCTTCGCGATGCTGCGTATCGCGCTGCTGCGCTTCCCGTTGCAGCTGTTGCTGTTGCTGTTGCTGCTGCTGCTGCTGCTGCTGTTGCTGTTGCTGCTGCTGCTGCTGTTGCTGTTGCTGTTGCTGTTGCTGTTGCTGTTGCTGCTGCGCGCGCCAAGGCATGTTGTCGCCACTGCGCTGCGGCTGCTCGACGCCGGGGCGCTGCTGCTGGGGAACCTGAGGCTGAGGGGCGATGGCCGGAACGGCCGGCTGTGCCGCCGCAGGCACAGGCACCTGCGGCTGCGCGTCAGGACCGCGTTGATCGCGGCGCTGGGGCCGCTGGTTGCCCTCGCTGCGCCAGCCCATACTGGCCTCCGGCGCGCGGGGATTGCGGCGCGGGAGTTCGGTCTCCGGCGGCCGGGTGGGTGCCGCCGGCAGCACGGCTGCCAGGTCCCCACGGCCTGGCGCTGTCGGCAGCGGGCGGTTCCAGCCCGGCTCGGGGCGACGGTCGGGGCCGCGCACCGGCAGCGGCTGGATGGCCGCGCCGGGGGCGGGCAAGGTGCTGACGGCCGCCGGTGCATCGCGGTATCGGTGCGGGCGCCGCACGGTGACGGGGTCGCGCACGTCGCGCGGATCGTTGACGCGGTTCACATAGCGCGGGCTGTGGTGGTAGGCCGGCACATAGACCTCACGCGGTGCCAGCGGGTACCAGCCAAAGCGTGGCGGCGGTGGACGGCTGCCCACGCTGATGCCGATGCTGACGGAGCCACTGCCGACCCAGCCCACCAGGGCCGGTGCATAGACCGGGCGGTGCACATAGGCGCCCGGCGTCCAGCACCAGCGCCCGCCCCAGCTGACCCAGCGGCCATAGTGGAAGGGCGCGAAGCCCCAGGGCGCGTCGTCCACCCAGGTCCAGCCCCAATGACGCGTCCAGGTCCAGCGGCCGTACCGGTAGGGCGCCCAGTCCGCGACGGCAATGGTCGTCGGAATCCAGACCGTGCCGTACTCGGGCGCCGTCTCCCAGCGGCCGTAACGGTCCAGGTCCTCGGCGCCGGTCATCTCGGGTGACACGTAGCGCGCGACGGGGCGGTCACCTTCCTCGCGGCTTTCGGCCAGCACCCAGTCGCCAAAGCCGTCGCTGAACAGCGGGCTGCGCTCGGCGCGGGGACCGTCGGGCCACCAGAATTCGGCCTGCTCGCCGGTGCCCAGCGTCACGGGCGAGGCGGTGCGAGCCCATTCAAATCGCAGGCGCCCCTGCCAGAC
>NZ_JBFULE010000673.1:0-2894 GCF_056400485.1 Roseateles sp. P5_B10 | reverse complement strand
ACTGGAGCAAGGCCCTGCCTCAGCCGGTTTCTTTCTAGCGCGATGGATGGGCGAAACTCGCGGCCCGCYGAACGACCGCACAGGCCAGCCATGAAACTCTCCGTCCGCCACCTCGCCACGGCCATGTTCCTCGCCATCGCCCTGCCCGTTTCGGCCGCCGATGCACCACCCGACGTGGCCATCTTCGTCGCACGGCTCGACGTCGCCACGGGCAAGGTCAGCGACACCCGCAACATCACGCCCGGCAAGGGCAACAACTTCCAGCCGGCCTTCACCCACGACGGCGCGGCCGTCGTCTACACCTCGGGCCGCACCGGTTCAAACAACATCTACCGCCACGACCTTGCCAAGGGCACGACCGTGGCCGTCACCACGACGACCGAGAACCTCTACTCGCCGACGCCGCTGGCCGACGGCAGCGGCTTCTCGGCCATCCGCGTCATCACCGCGGACCCGGCCTACGGCATCGAGATGAACGAGCCCTCACTCTGGCTCTTCGGCTGGGACGGCAAGCCCGTCGCGCCGGTCGTACCGACCAAGCGCATCGGCTACCACGCCTGGGTCAACCCCGACCAGTTGGCCGCCTTCATCGTCGACGACGTGCCGGAGCGCAACAACCACCGGGCTGTGCTCATCAGCCGCACCACCGGCCAGCAGACGCTGCTGACCGCCAAGCCCGGCCGGTCGCTGGGCCGCACGGCCGACGGCAAGCGCGCCCTCTTCGTCGACCAGACCGACCCGGCCCACTGGCGCATCTGTGCGATGGGCGCAGCTGACAAGTCGCCGCAGGTGCTGGTGGAGACGCCCGTCGGCCCGGAGGGCGAAAAAGACGCCAACCGCAGCCAGTACTTCGTGGCCCTGCCCGATGGCTCGATGCTGATGGCGCGCGGCAATCTGCTGCTGCGCTGGGATGGCAAGCTGGGCGGCAGCTTCCAGGCCTTTGCCGAACTCGCCGACCTGGGCGGCGCCATCCGCAACATCGCCGCCAGCCCGGACGGCAAGCGGCTGGCCTTCTCGGTGCTGCTCAAGCCGTGACCGAGCAGCAGCCCACCGCTCGCGCTTCACTGGCCGAGCTGCTGCTGCTCGCCAGCGTCTTCGTCATCGCCGCCTGCGGCCTGGTCTACGAGCTGGCGGCCGGCGCGCTGGCCAGCTATCTGCTTGGCGACTCGGTGCTGCAGTTCTCCACCGTCATCGGCGTCTATCTCTTCGCCATGGGCCTGGGCTCCTGGCTGTCGCGCTTCGTGGAGCGCCAGCTCGTCGGCGTCTTCCTGCAGGTGGAGCTGCTCGTGGGCGTCATCGGCGGCCTGATGCCGGCGGGCCTGTTCGCCGTGCACAGCCTGCTGCCGCCGGGTGAAGGTGCGGCCTTCAAGACCCTGCTCTACGCGCTGGTGCTGCTCGTCGGCGCCCTGGTCGGGCTGGAGATCCCGCTCGTCATGCGCATCCTGAAGCGCCACTTCAGCGCGCGCTACGGCCTGAAAGACCTGGTCTCGCAGGTGCTGACCTTCGACTACCTCGGCGCCCTGCTGGTCGCGCTGGCTTTCCCGCTGGTGCTGGTGCCTCAGCTCGGCCTGGTGCGCACGGGCATCGCCTTCGGCCTGCTGAACGTGGCCGTCGCGGTCTGGGCACTGTGGATCTTTCGCGCCGAGCTGCGCGCGCGCCGCAGCCAGGCCATCGCCTGCGGGCTGTCGGCCGTGCTGCTGCTGGCCGCCCTGCTCGGCGCCGATGCGCTGACGCGCTGGTCCGAGGAACGCTTCTACGGCGAGCACATCGTCTTCAAGCAGAGCAGCGCCTACCAGCGCATCGTCGTCACCGATGGTGGCGGCGGCACGCGGCTGTTCCTGAACGGCAATCTGCAATTCCACTCGCGCGACGAGTACCGCTATCACGAGGCTCTGGTGCACCCGGCCATGGCGGCCCAGGGGGCGCCGAAGCGCGTGCTCGTGCTGGGTGGCGGCGACGGCATGGCCGTGCGCGAAATCCTCAAGTACCCGAGCGTCGAGCAGGTGACGCTGGTGGAGCTGGACCCATTGATGACCGGCCTGTTCACGTCTACGCCGAAGCTCGCGGCGCTCAACGGCCATTCGCTGTCGTCGCCCAAGCTGCGCATCGTCAATGCCGATGCCTTCGGCTGGCTGGAGCAGCATGCCGAGGTCTTCGACGTCATCGTCATCGACTTCCCCGACCCGTCCAATTTCGCCCTCGGCAAGCTCTACACGGCCAGCTTCTACGAACTCGTCGACCAGCACCTCAGCGCCGCCGGTTACGCCGTCGTGCAGACCACCTCGCCGCTGATCGCCCGACGCAGCTTCTGGACTGTCGTCACGACGCTGGAATCCGTCGGCCTGACGGCCACGCCCTATCACGCCCATGTGCCGAGCTTTGGCGAATGGGGCTTCGTGATGGCCTCGCGGCGGCCCTTCCGGCAGCCAGCGGCCGTCCCGCCCGGCCTGCGCTTCCTCAGCCCGCAGAGCCTGCCCGCCCTCCTCGACTTTCCGCCCGACATGGCGCGGGTACCGACCGAGGTGAATCGCCTCAGCAACCAGGTGCTGGTGCAAGAGTTTGAAACCGAGTGGGGCCAGGTTCACTAGGCGCGCCTTTTGCCGGAAGATCGGATCGCCGGCAAAAGACGCTGGCGCAGGAGCCACCCATGCAGACTGCCACCCTGAAGCCCGAAGCCCTGGCCCAGGTCGACCTGCCGTCGACGCCGCCCGGCACCGATGCCAGGAATATTGACAGCATCTATGACAACCTCGTCCACGGCGTCGGCCACGAGCATGTGACCGAAGCCAATGTCGAGGCGCTGATGCAGCGCGCCGCGGCCGACCACCACCCGGACTTGGCCGAAGAGCTGCGCGAATGTCGCTCAAACAGTGATGGCGACGATGTGAAGCCCG
>NZ_JBFULE010000672.1:0-2898 GCF_056400485.1 Roseateles sp. P5_B10 | reverse complement strand
GGGGCTCGCAGCTCTTCAGCACATGAGCCAGCAATGAGCGGCCGGCGAGCTTGTGCAACACCTTGGGCGTTGCGGACTTCATGCGGGTGCCCTTGCCCGCCGCCATGATCACGATGTTGAGCGCCATGCCTGCCTTGCGACTGCGTTTGAACGAAGCCGCGATTATGGGCAGGCGGGGCGCTGTTCCCTGCTGTCCTCGCCGCTAGCGGACGGCTTGCACGGAGACGCGATGCGATTTCGGGTTGACCTTGGGGAACTCGGCCATGGCCGCGTCGAACAGCGGCGTCAGCAGGGCGTCGCTGCCCATGGTCACGCCCTCGTTGCTGGCATGGGTCTCGAACAGGGCCTCGCCGCTGGCGCGGTCACGCATCAGCAGGGCCACGGCGCGGTCGTAGCGGCGATCGAAGAACGGATCGTGGCGCCAGCCAAAGCCGCTCCAGCCTGGCACATAGCCATAGCGCGGCGAAATGAGGCGGCCGCGCCAGCGCCACCACAGCGGGTCATCCCAGGGCACGGGGTCGTAGGCGGTGACGCGGGCGCCCAGCGTGACGAGCACGTCAGCGCTCTTCGCATCGGCGGCAGGCCTGAAGCCGGCCTTTTCCAACGCGGCCTTGGCGGCGTCTTCCAGCGTGGCCTGGCGCTTGGCGGCTTCCTCGCTCTGCTGCTGCGAGGGCAGGCGGTCGAAGGCATAGCTGCCGGGCTTGCGGTCGGCCGGCCAATTGCCATAACTGGAGACGTCAGCGGAGACCGTGTACGGGCCGGCGCAGCCGGTGAAGGCAGCGACCGAGGCAGCGGCAAGGGTGGCGAGGATCAGGCGGCGGTTCATGACGGCACCTCCATCAACGAGATGCCGTCATTCTGACCCGCTCAGATTGCCCGCGTGTAAATCAGCGTTGCAGCGTGATGACTGAAGCCTGCGCGGGTGTCGCGCAGCTTTCATCGTCGTCGAAGGCGATGTCGCCGTCGGGCTCGGCCCGGCCCGTGGCCTTCATGGTCTCGAACGGGAAGAGCTTCTTGTCCATCATGTGCGAGGGCACGACGTTGCCCATGGCCGTGAAGATGTTGTCGATACGGCCGGGGTAGCGCTTTTCCCACTCGTTGATCATGGCCTTGACCTGCACGCGCTGCAGGTTGTCCTGGCTTCCGCACAGGTTGCACGGAATGATGGGGAACTCGCGGTGTTCGGCCCAGCGCACGAGGTCGGGCTCCTTCACATAGGCCAGCGGGCGGATGACGACGTTCTTGCCGTCGTCGCTCACCAGCTTGGCCGGCATGCCCTTCATGCGGCTGCCGAAGAACATGTTCAGGAACAGCGTCGTGACCATGTCGTCGCGGTGATGGCCCAGCGCGATCTTGGTGGCGCCCAGTTCGCCGGCCACGCGGTACAGGATGCCGCGGCGCAGGCGCGAGCACAGGCTGCACGTCGTCTTGCCCTCGGGGATGAGCTTCTTGACGATGGAATAGGTGTCCTGGTTCTCGATGTGGAAGTCCACGCCGCGCGAACGCAGGTAGTTGGGCAGCACCTCCTCGGGGAAGCCGGGCTGCTTCTGGTCGAGGTTGACGGCGACGAGGCTGAACTTGATTGGCGCGCGCTGCTGCAGGTTGAGCAGGATGTCCAGCATGGCGTAGCTGTCCTTGCCGCCCGACAGACACACCATGACCTTGTCGCCGTCTTCGATCATGTTGAAGTCGGTGACGGCCTGGCCGACCTGGCGGTGCAGGCGCTTGGACAGCTTGTTGATCTCAAACGCGGCCTTCTTGTCGGCCGCGGCTTGTTCGGCGAAATCGAGGACGTCAGCGGTGCCCGGCCGCCCGAAACCGCTGACAGCCCCCTCGGGGGGCAGCTCGCCGTGCGAGCGTGGGGGCAAATCAAGTTCAGACATGTTGTTCACCATGCACCCAGTTCGGTGCTGATTGCGACTTCGCAGTCGGGAAAGATTTCGAGCTTGGTCAGCTTCAGGCGCACGCCGACGACGCCGGGCAGGCTCATCAGGCGGTTGCAGAGCTTGCCGAGCAGGGCTTCGACGAGGTCGGTGTGCTCGGCCGTGCACTCGTCGATGATGGCCGTGCGCACGCGGCGGTAGTCCAGCACATGGCCGATGTCGGCGTCGCGCGCGACCACCGGCATGGCGCCGAGGTTGACCTCGGCATCGACCTGGATGGGCTGGGGCCCGGTGCGTTCGAAGTCGAGCACGCCCAGGTTGGCGCGAAAACGCAGGCCCTGCAGATGGATGACCTGGCGGTTGTTGTAGCGCTGCGGCGCGGCGGCGACCTGCGGGCGCAGCGCCAGTTCGATCTGCTTGGCCGCCTGCACGCCATCGGCYAGTGCCGTCTGCACGCAGGGATGCCAGCGACGGCTGGCGTCACCGGCGACGAAGGCGCGTTGGCGCGAGGCCTCGTCCAGCAGCGCAAAGGCGGAAGGCTCGGGCTCGAAGCCCAGCAGTGCGGCGACAAAGTCGAAACGTTCGGCGCCGACAGTGACGCCGCGGTCGTCCGGCAGCAGGGCCTCGGGCAGTGGCGTGGCCAGTTGCACCGTGATGCGGGGGTGGGCGGTCGCCCGCTCGGCCAGGTGGATCTGGGCGCGCCAGCTGCCGCGCGACCAGACAGTCACCTCATGGCCGCGCTCGGCCAGGAAAAGGGCGTTCTCTGCGGCGTTGTCGCCGGCGCCCAGCAGCAGCACGCGCCCTGGCGACAGGGCCTCGCGGCGGGCGGTCAATTGGGAGGCGTCCAGCACGCGCTCATGCGGTACGGCGAAGTAGCGCGCCGGGCGCAACAGGCGCAGGCCGGTGGCGACGAGCAGGGCGCGGGCCTGCACATGCTCGCCGGTGGCCAGTTGCAGGGTCCAGCCTGCGGGCGTGTGGCGGGCGGACTCGGCCCGCGTGCCCAGGCGCAGCGTCA
>NZ_JBFULE010000671.1:0-2909 GCF_056400485.1 Roseateles sp. P5_B10 | reverse complement strand
GAACAACCGCGCTAGCGCCAGCCGCAGCCGGTACTGGTCGTCGCGCTCGTCCCGGCGCACCGCCAGGCCCGGCGGCATTTGCACCTGGCAGGCATCGGGAAAGCGCTCCAGCACCACAGGCGCGAAGAGCAGCGGCACCGCCATCGACGCCGCCACCGCCTCGGAGACCGGATAACTCGCAAGGTCACTGCACAGCGCATCGAAGGCACGCTCATGGAAGGGAAAGGCCAGCCGGTACTGCACATTGCTGGCGCTGATCCACACCACGGGCCGCGAGCGCTTGAACATGTCGGCGAATGTCGCGCCCTTGAAGACATCGTTCTCCAGCCAGTCGTTGAAGTCGCTGCGGTCGTTCAGGCCACCGGCAAACAGACGCCGCAGGTTGTTGGGATTGAGCAGGCTGAAGCGCAGGTTGGCTTCGCCGTCGCGCAGCAGCACCTTGTCGCGGAACTCACGCAGGCCCTCGGYGCCGTGCAGGCCGAAGTAGGCCGACGTCAGCGAGCCACCCGACACGCTGGTGATGAAGCTGACCTCATCCAGCAGCGTGCGCCCTGGCGTCGACGCCTGCTCGCGCAGCCCCTCCAGCACGCCGTAGGAAAACGCCGCCGCACGCAGGCCACCACCCGAGAAACTCAGCGCGACGACGGTATCGGCATCCAGCGGCATGGGTGCGCGCTGCACGGTCTGCAAGGCCACCGGCTTGTTGCGCGGCGGGTTCATCGGGGCACTGGCGCAGGCGGCCAGCAGCAGGCAGGTGCAAAGCAGCAGCAGGGCGCGCATGGAGCGTCTTTCCATCAAGGTCGGGGCATTCTGCCGATGCTGCCAGACCCTGTCTTTATTCCCAGTGACAATCCAGGCCATGCAACAGCCCGACCGCTGGATCGCCCACCTCGACATGGACGCCTTCTATGCGTCCGTCGAGCTGCTGCGCTATCCGCAGCTCAAAGGCCAGGCGGTCGTCATCGGTGGCCGGCGGGCGGATGCGCCGCAGCAGCTGGAAGACGGCAGCTGGCGCTACTCCAAGCTGCGCGACTACACCGGCCGCGGCGTCGTCACGACGTCCACCTACGCCGCGCGGGACCTCGGCGTGTTCTCGGCCATGGGCCTGATGAAAGCCGCCCTGCGCGCGCCCGACGCCATCCTGCTGCCGGCCGACTTCGACAGCTACCGCAAGTACTCGCGCCTGTTCAAGGCCGCCGTCGCCGAAGTCGCACCGGTCATCGAGGACCGTGGCATCGACGAGATCTACATCGACCTGAGCGACGTGCCTGGCGTGCGCGACGCCGTCGGCCACGACCCGCTGGGCGGCGTGAAGGCGGTGGCCCGCGAGATCAAGAACTCGGTGGGCCGCGCCACCGGCCTGACCTGCTCCATCGGCGTCACGCCCAACAAGCTGCTCTCAAAAATAGCCAGCGAGCTGGACAAGCCCGACGGCATCAGCGTGCTGACACTGGACGACATCCCCACACGCGTCTGGCCCCTGGGCGTGCGCAAGATCAACGGCATCGGCCCCAAGGCGGGCGAGAAGCTCGTCAGGTTGGGGTTGGAGACGGTGGGCGACATCGCCGCCGCCGACCCGGCCTGGCTGGTCGAGCAGTTCGGCGAAAGCTACGGCCAGTGGCTGCACGCCGCCTCGCATGGCCGCGATTCGCGGCCCGTCGTCACGCACAGTGAGCCCGTGTCCATCAGCCGCGAGACCACCTTCGAGCGCGACCTGAGCGCCGTGCACGACCGTGCCCTGCTCGGCGGCATCATGGACGAGCTGTGCGAGAGCCTGTCGCGCGATCTGGCCCGCAAGCACTACGGTGGCAAGACGGTGGGCATCAAGCTGCGCTTCGAGGGCTTCGTCACTGTCACGCGCGACCAGACGTTGAAGGCCGCCATCACCAGCGCCGCCGACATCCGCCATGCCGTGGGCTTGTGCCTCAAGCGCGTCACGTTCGACAAGCGCCTGCGGCTGATGGGCGTGCGCATCGGCAACCTCGTGCATGCGAGCGAGGTGCCGCCCCCGGCGCCAGCGCGAGCAGAGCCTCTGCCCACGCTCGACAACCTGAGCTTGTTTTGAGCGACTGGAGCTACAGCGTCTCGGTACGCAGCCTGTGCGAGTTCACTGCCAAGCGCGGCAGCCTGGACCGCCGCTTCACGCCCTCGGCCACGGCGCTGGAGGGCCAGGCCGGCCAGATGGCCGTGCTGGCGCGCCGTTCGCCGGGCTACGAGACCGAGCTGCCGCTGGAGGCCGTCCACGGCAACCTGCGCGTACGCGGCCGGGCCGACGGCTACGAGGCCGACGTGAACCGGCTGGAGGAGATCAAGACCATCCGCGGCCCCGTCGAGGCCATTCCCGACAACCGCCGCGCCCTGCACTGGGCCCAGCTGCAAACCTATGGCGCGCTGATTGCCGCCGACCGCGGCCTGACCGAGCTGGAGCTGGCCCTCGTCTACGTCGATGCCGACACGCAAAACGAGACCGTGCTGCGCGAGAAGGTGACGGCCAGCGAGCTGCAAGCCGCCTTCGAGTTGCGCTGCCGGCAGTTCGAGGCCTGGGCACGACAGGAGGCGGAGCACCGCAAAGCACGCGACGCCGACCTGAGCGCCCTGCCCTTCCCCAAGGGCGAACTGCGCCCCGGTCAGCGCCTGCTCGCCGAGGCCGTCTACCGCGTGGCCGCCAACGGCCGCTGCCTCCTGGCCCAGGCACCCACCGGCATCGGCAAGACCCTGGGCACGCTGTACCCGCTGCTGCGCGCCATGCCGCTTCAGCAGCTCGACAAGATCGGCTACATGACCTGCAAGGGCACCGGCCGCATCACCGCGCTGGAGGCCCTGCATGCGCTGCGAGAACACACGCCGACGAAATCGCTGCGCGTGCTGACGCTGGTGGCCAAGGAGCAGGCCTGCGAGCACCCCACCAA
>NZ_JBFULE010000670.1:0-2916 GCF_056400485.1 Roseateles sp. P5_B10 | reverse complement strand
GTAGTAACGGTCCACCAGGGCGGCGGTGACGCGGCTGGGGTCACCATAGACATCCAGCACACTTTCCTCGATGGCGCGGCGCGGCAGCACCCAGCGCATGGGCTCGCGCAGCACCGGGATGCGGGCGATGCGAAAGCCAAGCGGCATGGAATCCGGCTCGAAATCGAAGCCGGCGGCGTCGACCAGGACGAGGCCGGCGACGCTGGCGGGGTCGGCCAGGGCCACCTGCCAGGCGATTTCGCCGCCCAGGGAGTTGCCACCCAGAATGACCCGGCCCACGCCCAGGCGCGCCAGCAACTGGCGCACGAAGGCGACGTAGCGGGCATCGCTGTAGTCGTTGTCGGCGTTCGGCCCGGTCAGGCCGAAGCCGGGCAGGTCGAAGCTGATGACGCGCCGGGTGGACTTCAACTCGGCCGCCCAGCCTTCCCAGGTGTGCAGGCTGGCGCCGGTGCCATGGATGAGGACGATGGGCAGCGGGTCGCTGCTCGGGCCCTGGTCGCGGTAGTGCACGAGCAGGCCATCGAGGTCGACGAAGTCCGACGGCGGCGGCGCCCAGCGCGGCACCAGGCTTTCCAGCGAGCGGTCCGGCGCCTTGCTAACGGCAAAGCCGAGGGCCGCCAGCATCAGCAGGATGCCGATGGCCTTCAGCGCGAAGTCGCCAAATCGCCCTTTCATCACGTTGGGCTCAGGTCGGCGTTGACGCCCCTGCGATCGTCAAACACGAAGCAGTTGCCGTGGTAATGCTTGCCACCGGTGTCCTCGAAGTACTTCAGGATGCCGCCGTCAAGCTGCCAGGCCGTCAGGCCTTGTTCCTCCAGCACCATGGCCGCCTTCTCGCAGCGGATGCCGCCGGTGCAATAGCTCACCACGGTTTTGCCGACCAGTTCCTGCTTGTGCGAGGCCAGGGCCTCGGGGAAGTCGCTGAACTTGTCGAGCCGCCAGTCGATGGCGCCGTCGAAGGCACCCTGGTCGACCTCGAAGCCATTGCGCGTGTCCAGCATGACGATCTCGCGGCCGGCGTCATCATGGCCCTGGTCCAGCCAGCGGGCCAGCACGGCCGGCGCCAGGGCCGGTGCGCGCGGCGCCTGGTCGGGGCGGATGGTGGGGTGGTTCATGCGGATGATCTCAGGCTTGACCTTGACCTTCAGGCGCTGGAAGGGCTGCACCTCGCTCCAGCTCTCCTTGGGTGTCAGTGTCGCGAAGCGTGGGTCGGCGCGCAGCTCGGCCACCSAGGTGTTCACGGCTTCGGCCGGGCCGGCCAGGAAGAGATTGATGCCCTCCTCGGCGATCAGCACCGTGCCCTTGAGACCCAGGGCTTCGGCGCGGGCATGGAGCCGATCGCGCAGCGCCGCCGTGTCGGCCAGCGAGACGAAGAGATAGCAGGAGATATTGAGGATGGGGCCGGACTGCATGAGGCCGCGGATTATCGGGGCGGCTCAGTCGGCCCAGCGCGAAGCAATGCCGCGCACCTCGTCCAGGCAGGCATTGAGCGCCTCGACGATGCGCGGGTCGAAATGGCTGCCGGCGCCGTTGCGGATGAAGGCCAGCGCCTCGTCGTGGCTCATGGCCTGCTTGTAGGGCCGCACGCTGATCAGGGCGTCATAGACGTCGGCAACGGCCATCAGCCGGGCCGACAACGGAATGGCCTCGCCGGCCAGGCCGTCCGGATAGCCGCTGCCGTCCCATTTCTCGTGATGGTGCCGGGCAATCTGCTTGCCGAAGGTCAGCATCGGGCCGGCGTCGTCGCCAAGGCGGTCGATGGCGCGCTGCAGCAGGTCGGCCCCGTGTTCGGCATGGGTCTTCATGACCTGCCATTCGTCCGGCGACAGCTTGCCGGGCTTGAGAAGGATGGCGTCAGGGATGGCAACCTTGCCGATGTCGTGCAGCGGCGCGGCCTTGGCGAGCTCGTCGATGGCTTCGGGCGTGAGGTCCAGCGGCCCGTCGGGCTGGGCGGCGATCCACTGCGCCAGCGTACGCACATATTCCTGGGTGCGCTGGATGTGGTTGCCGGTATCGGCGTCGCGGAACTCCGCCAGGCCGACCATGACGAAGAGGGTGGTGTCGCGCAGCCGCTCGACCTCACGCCGGCGCGCGCCCAGCTCGCCGCTCAGCAGCTCGTTGTGGCGCAGCAGGTGGTCCTCGGCCAGCTTGAGCTGCAGATGGGTGCGCACGCGGGCCAGCACGGTGGCGGGGTTGAAGGGCTTGTGGATGAAGTCGGCGCCGCCGACCTGGAAGCCGGCGCTCTCGTCCTCGGGCCGGGTCAGCGCGGTCAGGAAAATGACGGGCACGCGGCGCGTGGCCGGGTCGGCCTTGAGCCGGCGGCAGACCTCGTAGCCATCCAGCTCCGGCATCATCACGTCGAGCACGATCAGGTCGGGCGGTTGGCGGCGGCATATTTCCAGCGCCTTCGCGCCGCTGACGGCCAGCTGCACGCGGTAGTCGGGCTTGAGCACCTGGGCCAACAGCGTCAGGTTGGCCGGCGTGTCATCGACGACCAGCACCGTGGCCTGTGACGTACCGGTGAACTCGGGCAGCATCATCGTCATGGCGGGCTTGCGTCCTTGGTCTCACCGCGCAACGCGGCCTGGGCCTCGTCGAAATCGAAGCGTTGCATGGCACCCGCCAGGGCTTTGGCCCGCGGTGCCGGCAACATCTCGATGAAGGCGGATTCATGCTGCTCCCACAACGTCAGCGCATTGCTGTYGGCCTCGCCCAGCAGGGTGTCGAGCTCATTGATCAGCGTGGTCGGGTCGGCGCCGGGCGTTGTCCGGTTCAGGACTTTGGGCAGGGGCAGGAGCAGGTCGACCGGCAGAGGGCGGTCCAGGTCCAGCAGGCGGCGCAGCATGTGCGGCAGCAGGGGCTTGCTGCACAGGGCCTCGGCGCCCAGGCGCAGTGCGCGCTCGCGCAGCACTGGCG
>NZ_JBFULE010000669.1:0-2925 GCF_056400485.1 Roseateles sp. P5_B10 | reverse complement strand
GGCCTGGCCAGCGGCGARCCGCCCACGCGGCGCAGCTACCCGCCGTCGATCTTCTCGATGCTGCCGCAACTGCTGGAGCGCGCGGGGCAGGGCGAGCGCGGCTCCATCACCGCCGTGTATTCGGTACTGACCGAGGGCGAGGACGACAGTGACCCCATCGCCGAGGAGGTTCGCTCCATCCTGGACGGCCACATCGTGCTGTCGCGCAAGCTCGCCGCGGCCAACCACTACCCCGCCATCGATGTGCTGGCCAGCGTGAGCCGCGTGATGTCGGCCGTGGCGTCGCCCGAGCATGCGCAGGCGGCCGGGCGCCTGCGCTCCCTGATGGCCAAGTACCAGGAGCTGGAGCTGCTGATCCAGATCGGCGAGTACCGCCAGGGCGCCGAAGCGCTGGCCGACCTGGCGGTGCAGCGCCGGGCGGCGACGCAGCAGTTCCTCGCGCAGAAGCCCGGCGACCGCCAAGCCTTCGAGCAGACACTGGCGGCGCTGCGGCGGCTCGCCGAGGGCGTGTGACATGGCCATCGCCTGGAAGCTGCTGGCCGACGTGCGCGAGCGCCACCAGCGCAGCGCGCTGCAGGTGGTGGGGCGTGACCAGCGGGCGCTGCAGGCCTGCGAGGCGAGGGCGCAAGAGGCCGAGCAGCAATGGCTGCAGCAGCACCAGGCCAAGGCGCAGCACTGGCAGTCCACTGTGGTGGCCGTGGGCGAGGGCGGCTGCAGCGTGGCGCAGATGCGCCAGGCGGGAGCCTGGAGCCGCGCGCTCGACAGGCGCATCGTGACGGCCGGTGCGGCCGCCGTACAGGCGCAGGTCGTGGTGGYGCAGGCTGCAGGGCTGCTCGACGCGAGCCGCGCGCAGCTGCGCCGCGCCAGCGCCGAGCTGGAGAAGGCCAGGCAGATGCAGCAGCGCGCCCAGGCCGAGCAACGTGCGCAGCAGGAGCGCCGGCAGGACGAGGCGACCGAGGAAGCGTCGGTGCAGATGTGGTCGGCGGCGCGGCGGGCCTGATGGACKAGTCCGCCTTCCTCCATCCCGAGCAGCTGCTCGCTTCCATCGCGCTGACCATGCCGCGGCTGTTCGCCGTGTTCGCTGTCACGCCTTTCCTGTCGCCCAACGTCATCACCGGCATGTCGCGCAATTCGCTGATGCTGATGCTGGCGCTGTTCATGTCGCCGCTGGCGGGCGTGATGCCGGCGCTGTCGGCGACGATGTGGGTCGCCATCGCCGCCAAGGAGGCGCTGATCGGCGTGATGCTGGGCCTGGGCTTCGGCATCTTCTTCTGGGCCATCCAGAGCGTGGGTGACCTGATCGACTTCCAGACCGGCAGCGGCAACGCCGCCTTCTTCGACCCCGTCGCGGGGCATGACAACGGCCCCACAGGCGAATTCCTCGGCTGGGTCGTCATCAACCTCTTCGTGTCGGCGGGCGGCATGCTGGCGCTGGTGGGCGCGGTGGTGGACTCCTACCGGCTGTGGCCGGTGGCCGATTTCTTTCCGGACCTGAGCCGCGTGATCGAGGCCTTCGCCATCCGCCAGGGCGACACCCTCTTCACCTGGATCGTCAAGCTGGCCGCGCCGGTCATCCTGGTGCTGATGCTGGTGGAGCTGGGCGCCGGCCTGCTGCAGCGCGTGGCGCCGCAGCTCAATGTGTTCCAGAGCACGCAGTCGCTCAAGGGCCTGCTGGCCGCGCTGATGATGATGCTGTTCATGTATGTGCTGTGGGATTCCCTGCAGCAGTTCCTGCGGCCCGACAACGGCGTGCTCGAGTTCCTGCGCTCTTCCATGAGGCCCCGCAGTGGCTGAGAAGGATCAGGCTCCGACGTCCAAGAAGCTGCGCGACGCACGCAAGCGGGGCGAGGTGGTGTTCAGCCACGACGTGGCGTCCAGCGCCGTCTTCCTGTTCGCCGTGCTGGCCTTGTGGCTGGCCGGCGCCACGATCTTCGGCCTGTGGCGCGAGTTGTGGCTGCACGCCACCAGCGAGCGCCTGTTCATCGCACCGGACGACGGCGTGCCGGCGCTGCTGCTGCACGCCGGGCGCGTGCTGGTGGCCACGATGCTGGGCCTGGGCGCGATGGCGGCGGCGGGCGGCTTCGTCGGTTCGTTCGCGCAGGTGGGGGGGCTGCTGGCCTGGGAGCGCATCAAGCCTGACGTGAACCGGCTCAACCCGGCACAGGGTTTCCAGAAGATCTTCTCGACGCGCAACCTCATCAACCTGCTGAAGATGATGGTCAAGACGGCGCTGCTCGCATCGGTGATGTGGCTGGTGATCCGCGGTTGCCTCGATACCGCGCTGAAGCTCGGCTATGCGACGCCGTCGGCCGCGATGAGCGTCGGCGCCAGCCTCGTGCTGCAGAGCTTCGCCTGGGCGGGGCTCGTCTATGCACTGATGGCGGGCGTGGACTACGCGCACACGCGCTACGAGTTCATCAAGGGCCTGCGCATGTCCATCGACGAGGTGAGGCGCGAGCACAAGGACGCCGAGGGCGACCCGCTGAACCGTTCGCGCCGGCGCAGCGCCCACTTCGAGGCCGTGTACGCGAGTCTGGCGGACCGCGTGCGCATGGCCTCGGCCGTCATCCATTCGCAGCGCGTGGCGGTGGCCCTGCAGTACCTCGGCGAGCACGACCTGCCGCGCGTGCTGGTGCGCGGCGAGGCCGAGCTGGCCGCACAGATTCGCCGCGTGGCGGGCGAGGCGTTGATCCCGATGGCCTTCGACCCGCAGCTGGCCGAGCTGCTGTACGACGAGGTGCCGCAGGACCAGCCGATTCCGCGCTCGCTGTATGCGCCGGTGGCCCGGCTGCTGCAGTGGGCCCAGGGGGATAACTAGGGCCTGTTAACGCTATGGCAATGGGTCGCGTTGTCGCCAAAAAGGCCGCGAGCAAGGCGCAAAGCGGAGCCGGGTTGGGCATCCGGCGAGCATTGGCAACGCCGCAC
>NZ_JBFULE010000668.1:0-2931 GCF_056400485.1 Roseateles sp. P5_B10 | reverse complement strand
CAAGACCGTCATCCCGGCCGGCGTCGTGCTGCAGCCGGGCCGCTACTACCTGATCGCCGAAGCTTCCGGCGGCGCCGCGGGCGTGGCACTCCCCACACCCGACATCGACGTCACGTCGGGCGCAATCAACATGAGTGGCGCCTCGGGCAAGGTCGCCCTCGTCACCAATGGCACGACGCTGCCTGCCGTGGCTGCGCCGACCGGCGTGGAAGACATCCTGTCCTACGGCAGCTCGACGCCCGTTGAAGGCAGCCCCACGCCCGCGCTGGCCGCCACCACGGCTGCGCTGCGCAACGCTGCCGGCTGCACCGACACCAACGCCAACAGCGCCGATTTCACGGTTGGGCCCGTCAGCCCGCGCAATGGCGCCACGCCCGCCAACCTCTGCGGCGGCGGCAACGTCAACCAGCCCATCATCCCGAGCTGCCCCGACCAGGCCGCCGTGTCCGGCGCAGCCTCCAGCTTCGTCGTCAGCGCCACCGACAGCGACAGCCGCGTCAATGCGGCCAGCGTGGTCGGCGCCCTGCCCGCCGGTGTGACTCTGGGCAGCTTCGTCGGCGCCAGCGCCGATGGCGTGGCCGCGACCCAGCAGATCAACGTCGACAACACACTCGCGGCCGGCAACTACAACCTCGGCCTGAAGTGGGACAACGACGAAGCCCAGACGGCGAGCTGCACATTCAAGCTGTCGGTCAGCGGCGTCGTCAAGATCCCCGCCATCCAGGGCTCGGGTGCCAAGAGCGGCATGGACGGCACGACCGTCACGACCGGTGGCGTCGTCACCAAGCTGATCAACAACGGCTTCTACCTGCAGGACCCGGACGGCGACGGTGACCCGGCGACCTCCGACGGCATCTTCGTCTTCACGAGCACGGCGCCCACCGTGGCCRTCGGCGACAAGGTCAATGTGTCGGCCAAGGTGCAGGAGTACTCGGTCTCGAGCAGCGCGGCCAGCCTGGCCAACCCGCTGACCGAGCTGAGCAGCGTCACCAACGTCTCCGTCGTCAGCACCGGCAATCCGCTGCCCCTGCCGGTCGAGGTCAGCCTGGCGACCCTGGCCAGCCAGTCCGACATGGAGCGCTATGAGGGCATGCTGGTCCACATCACCGACCCGCTGACCGTCAACCAGACCAACTTCGTCGGCAGCTGGGGCCAGCTGACCGTGTCGGCCGGCGGCCGCACGCTCAACCCCACCAACGTGCTGCGCCCCGGCCCGGCGGCACTGGCGATGCAGGCCGCCAACCTGGCCCGCAGCGTCGTGCTGGATGACAGCAGCGCCTCCAAGTTCCCCAACCCCACGCCCTACCTGTGGCAGGACGGCACGGTGCGCGCCGGTGACACGGTCGATGGCGTGACCGGTGTCGTCGACTTCGGCCCCTCGACCGACTCGGCCACCGGCCCGCTGGCCTACAAGATCCACCCGACCGCCGCGCCGGTGTTCGCCCGCCCGATCGCGCGCCCGCTGGCGCCGCCGGCCGTGGGCGGCAATGTCCGCGTGGCCAGCTCCAACGTGCTGAACTTCTTCACGACGTTCACCAACGGCGGTGCCGTGCCGGGCGGCGGCGCCTGCCCGAGCGCCGGCTGCCGCGGTGCGGACAATCAGGCGGAGTTCGATCGCCAGCGCACCAAGATCCTGGCCGCCCTGTCGGGCCTGAACGCCGACGTCGTCGGCCTGATGGAGATCCAGAACAGCGGCAACTTCGCCGTGCAGAACCTCGTCGACGGCCTCAACGCCATGATGGGCGTCAACACCTATGCCGCCGTGCCGCTGCCGCCGTCCACGGGCACCGACGCCATCCGCGTGGCCATGATCTACAAGCCGGCCAAGCTCGGCCTGATGGGTGCGTCGATGTCCGATGACAACGCCATCAACAACCGGCCCACCTTTGCCCAGGGCTTCGTGGCCCCCAACGGCGAGAAGTTCGCCGTCGTCGTCAACCACCTGAAGTCCAAGGGCAGCTGCGGCACCGGCGCCAACGGCGACACCGGCGACCTGCAGGGCTGCTGGAACCTGCAGCGCAAGCAGCAGGCCCAGCGCCTTCTGGACTGGCTGCCCACCGTCACRGCCACGGCCGGTACCGACCGCGTCATCATGCTCGGCGACTTCAATTCCTACGCCAAGGAAGACCCGATCGACCTGCTGACCAGCGCCGGCATCGTCGACCTGGTCGGCATGTTCGACCCGGCCGACTACAGCTATGTCTTCGACGCCAGCGCCGGCCGCCTCGACCATGGCCTGGGCACCGCCGCCATCGCCGCCAAGGTGACGGGCGCGACCAGCTGGCACATCAATGCCGACGAGCCCGAGTGGATCGACTACAACACCGAGGACAAGGCCGCCGGCAACGACTGGTACCAGCCCAACCAGTTCCGCGCCTCCGACCATGACCCGATGCTGATCGGGCTGGACCTGACCAAGGGCTTCACCGGTACCGACGGCCGTGACAACATCGTCGGCACGGCGGGCGACGACATCATCGAAGGTGGCCCGGGTGCCGATACGCTGACTGGCAACGGCGGCCGMAACCAGTTTGTCTACCGCAGCATGGGGGACGCCGGCGATGTCATCACTGACTTCAAGCCCGGTGTGGATACGCTGGTATTGACCAAGCTGCTGACTGCGAATGGCATTGCCAGCGCCGACCCGCTCGCCAGCGGCCATGTGACCTGCACGGCCAATGCCACCGGCGCAATCATCGGCATCGACGCTGACGGCGCGGCCGGCCCCATCAAGTCCAAGCCGCTGCTGCAGCTCAAGGGCATTGCCTGCGCAGCAGTCACGGCCACCAGCTTCAAGTTCTGAGGAAATACAAAATGAATCGCAAATCTATCCTGGCCCTGGCGGTCCTGACCCTGGCCGGCGCCGCTCAGGCCGCCACGTACAACTTCACCGGCAGCTTCGACACCGCCCCCACAGCCACGGTGCTGAAC
>NZ_JBFULE010000667.1:0-2935 GCF_056400485.1 Roseateles sp. P5_B10 | reverse complement strand
CGCCTTCCTCGCGCTCGCCTTCCTGGCTGCCGGGGGCCTGGCTCTCGGGGTTCTTGGGCGGCTCGGGATCGGTCTTCTTGATGCCGTGGGCGATGAAATTGACGACGTCCAGGCGCGTGACGCCCTGCTGGTGCAGGTAGTAGACGGCGTGCGAATCCTTCTCGCCGAAGATCGCGACGAGCACGTTGGCGCCGGTCACTTCCTTCTTGCCGCTGCCGGTGCTCTGCACGTGCATGATGGCGCGCTGGATGACACGCTGGAAGCCCAGCGTGGGCTGGGTGTCCACCTCGTCGCTGCCGCCCACCATCGGCGTGTTTTCCTTGATGAACTGCGTCAGGCTCTTGCGCAGGTCGTCCAGGTTGGCCGCGCAGGCGCGCAGCACCTCCGCGGCGCTGGGGTTGTCGAGCAAAGCGAGCAGCAGGTGCTCGACGGTGATGAATTCGTGCCGCTGCTGGCGTGCTTCGACGAACGCCATGTGCAAACTGACTTCAAGCTCTTGCGCAATCATGCGGCCTCCATAATGCACTGCAGGGGGTGGCCGGCACGCCGTGAGGCGGCCAGAACCAACTCCACCTTGGTCGCGGCGACGYCCTTGGTGAACACACCGCAGACCCCGCGACCCTCGTGGTGGATTTTGAGCATGATCTGCGTCGCCGTATCGAGGTCATGCCGGAAAAATTCCTGCAGAACCATGACAACAAACTCCATCGGCGTGAAATCGTCGTTCAGCAGCAGAACCTGGTAGAGCCGGGGGGGCTCGGTTTTCTGGGTCTGCCGCTCGACGACGACCGCGCCCTCGCCTTCGTCCTTGCCCGGCTTCAGAGGGGGCGCGGGCGGGGGCGGGGGCGACTGGTTTCGCGGTGAAAAGACGGGGAGCACAGGCATGTCGGGATTCTATCGACGGGGGCTTCCCCTCGCCGACCGCGGGCAGTTGGCGACGCTCCTGGAAATTGCAAGCGCGGGGCGGAAGGTTCTGAGGGTGAACCCGGCCGGGAAGGTCCCGAATTGACGCTTTTTATTGCGCTACCAGAATCTGCCTCCGCCTCCCCAGGAGGTGCCACAAAGAATGGAGACAAGATGATGGCACTGGGCAAAGTCAAGTGGTTCAACGATGCCAAGGGCTTCGGATTCATCGAGCCGGAAGCCGGCGGAGATGATGTCTTCGCCCATTTTTCAGCGATCCAGATGGAAGGCTTTCGGACGCTGAAGCAGGGCAGCCAGGTGCAGTTCGACCTGGTGCAGGGCCCCAAAGGCCAGCTTGYGCAGAACATCACGCCGATGGAAGCCGCTGCACGCGCCGCCGAGCAGCAGCAACAGCCCCAGCTGGCGTCCYGAGCTGAGCTCACAAATCAAAAGCCCCGTGGCCTGACGCCACGGGGCTTTTGCATTGGCGCCGCCGGGCACGCGCAGCAAGCGCGCGCCCGGCTTGCTAGAGTTACGTGTTGCGCGCCGCCTCCTGGCGCTGTGTGCAGCACGGATTGCCATCTACCGGAACACGCTCATGACCGCCGAAAAGACCCAGATTGTTTACACGTTGACCGACGAAGCCCCCCGCTTGGCCACTGCCTCGCTGCTGCCGGTCGTCAAGGCCTTCGCGGCGTCGGCTGGGATCGACGTCGTCAGCAGCGACATCTCGGTGGCCAGCCGCATCCTGGGCCAGTTCCCGGAACTGCTGACCGAAGAGCAGCGCGTGCCCGACAACCTGGCCGCCCTGGGCAAGCTGACGTTGAAGTCGGAAGCCAACATCATCAAATTGCCCAATATCAGCGCCTCGGTGTCGCAGTTGAAGGCCGCCATCAAGGAACTGCAGGACAAGGGCTACAAGATCCCGGACTACCCCGAAAAGCCCGAGACGGATGAGCAGAAGGACATCCGCGCGCGCTACAACAAGTGCATCGGCTCGGCCGTGAACCCGGTGCTGCGCGAAGGCAACTCCGACCGCCGCGCGCCCAAGGCGGTGAAGGAATACGCCCGCAAGAACCCGCACCGCATGGACGACTGGAGCCAGGCCTCGCGCTCGCACGTCTCGCACATGCATGACGGCGACTTCTATCACGGTGAAAAATCGATCACGCTGGACCGCGCACGCGACGTGAAGATGGAGCTCATCACCAAGAGCGGCAAGGCCATCGTGCTCAAGGCCAAGGTTTCGCTGCTGGACCGCGAGGTCGTCGACTCGATGTACATGAGCAAGAAGGCCCTGCTGGCCTTCTATGAGAAAGAGATCGAGGACGCGCGCAAGACCGGCGTGATGTTCTCGCTGCACGTCAAGGCCACCATGATGAAGGTGTCCCATCCCATCGTGTTCGGCCACTGCGTGCGCATCTTCTACCGCGACGCGTTCGAGAAGCACGCCAAGCTGTTCGACGAACTCGGCATCAACGTCAACAACGGCATGGTGGACCTGTACACCAAGATCGCCACGCTGCCCAGCGCCAAACAGGACGAGATCAAACGCGACCTGCACGCCTGCCACGAACACCGCCCCGAACTGGCGATGGTGGACTCGGCCAAGGGCATCACCAACTTCCATTCGCCCAACGACGTCATCGTCGACGCCTCCATGCCCGCGATGATCCGCAGCGGCGGCAAGATGTACGGCGCCGATGGCCGCCTGAAGGACGTCAAGGCCGTGATGCCGGAGTCGACCTTTGCCCGCATCTACCAGGAGATCATCAACTTCTGCAAATGGCATGGCGCCTTCGATCCGCGCACCATGGGCACGGTGCCCAACGTGGGCCTGATGGCTCAGCAGGCCGAGGAATACGGCTCGCACGACAAGACCTTCGAGATCCCGGAGGACGGCGTGGCCAACATCACCGATCTCGCCACCGGCRAGGTGCTGATGAGCCAGGACGTCGAGCAGGGCGACATCTGGCGCATGTGCCAGTGCAAGGACGCCGCCGTCCGCGACTGGGTGAAGCTGGCCGTCACG
>NZ_JBFULE010000666.1:0-2935 GCF_056400485.1 Roseateles sp. P5_B10 | reverse complement strand
ATGGATCAGGTCGGCGCTCTTGATGCCCTTGGACACCTCGACGCCGGAACTCACATCAACGGCCCAGGGCCGTACCGTCGCGATGCCATCGGCGACGTTTGCTGCATTCAACCCACCAGACAAAACGAGGCGAGAGCTGACGCTTGGAGGAATGAGTAACCAATCGAAGACCTTGCCGCCACCGCCATAACCGTCGACGTGGGCGTCGAGCAGCAGGGCCTGGGCGTTGGGAAATTGAGTGGCGAAGTTTAGCAAATCGACCCCGGGCGCCATGCGGGCAGCGCGCAGGTAGGGCCGTTTGATCCGGTCGCAGTCGGCGGGGGTCTCGTCGCCATGGAACTGGACGAGCATATTGGGCAGCGCGTCCAGCCCGGCCTGCAACTCGGCGCCCGTCGCGTTGACGAACAGGCCGACCGGCGTGACGAAGGGCGGTAACAGCCTGGCCAGCGCCCTCGCCCGCTCGGGCGTCACGGCGCGCGGGCTCTTGGCGTAGAAGACGAAGCCGATGGCGTCGGCGCCGGCTTCGACGGCCGCCTCCACGTCGGCTTCACGAGTCAGGCCACAGATCTTGATTCGAGTCATGGAAGCCAATTCAGAGCCGCGACCTCGCGCGGGATGTCGAGTTCGACATCGTAGGTCGGGCCGAGGAAGTAGAGCCCATCAGGGGCAAAGGTCGGAGCCGCCACTTTGCGGTCCCGCGCGGCGAGCACGTCCGACACCCAATCCGCCGAGCGCGTACCGCTGCCGACGGCGAGGATGCAGCCCATCAGGTTGCGCACCATGTGATGCAGGAAGGCACTGGCCTYGAATTCGAAGCGCCAGTAGGCGCCGCGCCGTTGCACGCGGATCTCGCGCAGCGTCTTCACCGGCGAAGCGGCCTGGCATTCCGAGGAGCGAAAGGACGAGAAGTCATGCTCGCCGATCAGCCGTTCCGCGGCGGCTTCGAGGGCAGCTTGGTCGAGCGGGCGGAACACCCAGCCACACTGCCCGGATTCGATGGCCGGCCGCACGGCCGATTCCAGCAGCAGATAGGCGTACCGCCTGCCACGCGCGGAATTGCGGGCATGAAAGGTGTCGCCCGGAAAGCGGCACCACTGGATGGCGATGTCGGGCGGCAAGTAGCGGTTGCTGCCGCGCACCCAGGAAAACAGCTCGCGCTCGACCTCGGTATCGAAATGGATGACCTGGTTTATGCCATGCACGCCCGCATCGGTGCGGCCGGCGCAGACCGTGCGGATGGGCTGTGCAGCGAACGCGGACAAGCCTTTTTCAAGCGCATCCTGCACGGTGCGGCCGTCCGGCTGGCTCTGCCAGCCGTTGTAGCCGCCACCGCGGTAGCTGACTCCTAGTGCGACTCTCATGGGCTCCAAGTAAAAACGCCCGGCAAGCCGGGCGTTGAAGTATCGCGGCTGAGCCTTAGCGCAGCTCGTTCAGCATGGCCTGCGCCTTGTCACGCAACGGGCCGCTGGCACGCTGGATCAGCTCCTGGAGCACTTCGCGGGCGCCTTCGGTGTCACCGATCTGACGGAATTCGTCGGCCAGCTCGAGCTGACGCAGCAGCGGGTCGCCTTCGTCATCACCCAGCCCTTCGAGAGCCGCCCCCAGCACCTCGGGATTCGTCTCGCCAGGCAGCGTGGGCTCGCCGAAGTCGAAATCCAGGTCGGTGGACGCCGATGCAGGGACCGCAGGCGACGGCGGCAGCCCCCCCATGCTGCTGAGATCGAAGTTCAGGTCCGGCGCAGGGGGTGCCGTGCGGGTGCCGCGACTGGAGATGTCGAAGTCCATCGTCATCGGCGCCTGCTCAATCGACGCGGGCATGGCCTGGGTGGCCGCCATCGCATTCGGCGAAACCGGCTCGGGCGCATCCAGATCCAGATCAAGCGCCAGGTCGAAGCCGCTGACCGGCCCGGTGTCGGGACCGCCGCGCATCGCATCGGTCGCCATATGAGCCGCAGCCGCCGCAGCAGCGGCCGACGCGCCGCTCGGCAACGCAGTCTGGGGCAGCGTGCTGGCATTCATCGGCTCGGGGCGCAGCTCGGGGCCATCCTCGACATGAGCGGGCGCGCCGCCAGGCTGATAGAGCGGGTTGTCCGGGTCGATGCCGCGCCCCAGCTCCTGGGCCTTGCCCCAGTCCTCGCCCGAACCCTTGGTCTCGGCGTAAAGCTGCACGGCCAGCTGCTCGAAGCCCTTGGTGTCACGGCGCTTGGCGTAGACCTCCAGCAGCTTCAGGCGGATGGCCAGGCGCGTGGGATTGGCGCGCAGCGCTTCCTTGAGGATTTCCTCGGCCTGCAGGTCGCGGCCATAGGCCAGGTAGACGTCGGCTTCCGCGACCGGATCGACGTCACCAATCGCGTCGAGCTGGCTGAGCGAATAGCTCATCGACGACTGGCCGCTGTTCTGCGCGTCGCGCGTGTCGACGCGCTGGCCACCGGTGCCGCCGAAGAAGGAATCGGGCTGCAGGCGGCTTTCGTGGAAGCCGGTCTCGGCTGCATGGGCCGGGCGGCGCGAGCGCAGGCGGTACAGGCCCAGGCCGCCCAGCACGGCGACGAGGACACCGGCCAGGGGCAGCACGATGGGGCTGTCGAGCAATTGCTCGATGAAGCCCGGTGGCTCGGCAGCGGGCGGCGGTGCCAGCGGTGCACTGGCGCGCGGCGCAGGACGGGACGCGGCCGCACTTGCCGCAGCCGCAACCGGTGCCGACGCAGCAGCGGATGCGGGCTCGGCAGTCGCCACGATCGGCGCGGGCAGCACCGGCGTTGCGGGCGCGGGCGCAGACGCTGTGGTGGGCGCCGGCGCCGCTGGCTTGGCCGCACTGGAGAGCTTCTTCAGCTCCTCGACATTGCGGGTCAGCTCGGCCACGCGGGCGGCGGCGTCCTTCTTCTCGGTGTCCTTGGACAGCTTGGCCTCGGCGGCGCTGGCGGCGGTGCTGCCAGCC
>NZ_JBFULE010000665.1:0-2936 GCF_056400485.1 Roseateles sp. P5_B10 | reverse complement strand
CTGGTTTTCCGCCTGCAGGCGTTTGTTCTCCAGGCGGGCGTCGTGAGCGGCCGACAGGCCTCGTTCGCTGCGGGCTTCGAGGATGGCGGCCTGCAGTTCCAGCAGCGTCGCCTCGGCGGCGGCGATCTGCCGCTCCAGCGCAACGAGCCGGCTTTGCGCGCCGTCGCTCCCTGAGCTCAAGGCGAGGCCTTCGCCGCCGGCTCGGGTTTGGATGGGGGTTCGCGGCGCGGCGAGGGGTCGGTCAGGGTCGCGAGGATGTCGGGATACCAGGCCGCATTCAGGCCCAGCGACTCGTCGGCCTCGAGGTCGCGGTTGCCGATGTCGAAGCGCGTCGAATGGATGCCCACCAGCAGCCAGGGCAGGGGCTTGCGGCCCGGCGCCCGCATGACGACCGGCGCGCCRCTGATACCGCGATGAGTGCGCGCATCGGTCAGGAACCAGCCCTGGCCCTGGAAGCGCCAGCCATAGGGCGAAGCGATGGCGCCTTGGCGCACGACCGGGAGATGGTGCAGGTCATCGTGAAAGCCGAGCGGGAAGCCGGTGATCAGGATGGGCTGGCCCAGCGGCACGTCGTCGTCCGCGCCGGGCAGGCTCTCAAGCGTGAAGGCAGTGAGCTGGACCGTCTCGGGCAGGGCGCCCGCGTCGATCTCCAGCACCGCCACGTCGATRCCACCGGCGTCGTCCCGGCCCTGGCGCCAATTGGCGCGGCCGTCACGGTAGAGCAGCACCGACAGCACGATGGCATCGGTCAGGTTGTCGGCGTCGGCATGCAGTTCGAGTTCGACGCGGTCGGGGTGGTGGTCGGCCTCTTCGTCGATGAAGACGTGCCGGCTGGTGACCAGGTAGAGGCGGGCGTCGCGCCGGAAGAAGAAGCCGCTGGCGCCGGTCAGCGCGCGCTTGCCGTCGAAGGTGCCGATGCGCGCAATGGCCAGCAGCAGGGGATCGGGTGCCGACATCGTGGGGCCGGGTGGGCGCCGCGCGTCAGTACGCCGGGCGCGGGGTGATGCGGTCCAGCTGCGAAGTCAGGTGCCGGCACATGTTCTCGCCCGTCGTCGTCAGGCGCAGCGAGCCGCCATGCCACTCGAGCCAGTGCAGGGCGACGTACTCCTCGATGGTTTTTTCGGCGATCTCGGCGGCGCGGCGGCGCTTGAGCAGGTCGACGGTGGCGAGCAATCCATCGCGGAGCGCGTCACGTTTGGTATCGGGTGCAAGGGGGACCGGCTTCATCAGCATCTCCAGGGCGTGGGCATCGGGCGCCGTCGGTGCGAGCGGCGGCCCTGTCACGCAGGTCGTCAATGGGGGCGGGGCCGCGTTTGGCGCGCTCCTGGAAGGGGCGGGCCGCGGTGCCGGGAGGGGCGYCTCGAAGAGTCTTCGAGGAGTGGAAGTGGGGCTCGCCGCTGCAAGCAGATGACAACCAAAGCCGACGGCGGGAGCCGGCGAGCATGGGAACGCAGAAGTGATGCGTGGCGCCCGGTCTGCTAGGGCCGCCGCGGCAGTGAGCAGACGCGCGACAGCCGGGACAGTGTACGCCTGGGCACGATGCCCCTGACCCCCAGTTCGCACGCGCAAACCCGACCCGAACCCGACCCGAACCCGGCCATTTGGCGGACATACACTGGCTGTCACCTGTGCATGGCGGCCTGGCATGAGGCCGCATTTCCTGACTGGAGATTGGCGATGACTGGGAACAGATCGCGTTCCGCAAGCGGCGTGCCCGGCCTGGATGAAGTCCTGCATGGCGGGCTGATTGCCGGGCAGCTCTATTTGGTCGACGGCGAACCCGGCGCCGGCAAGACGACGCTGGCGCTGCAGTACCTGATGCAGGGCGTCCGCGAGGGCGAGCCCTGCCTGTACGTGACGCTGGGCGAGACGGCGGCCGAGTTGCGCGCCGGGGCGGCGTCGCATGGGTGGACGCTCGACGGCATCGAGGTCGTCGAACTGGTGGCTGGTGAAAGTGACCTGTTCGGCGACGCCGAGTTGACCATGTACCACCCGTCGGAGGTGGAGTTGAGCGAGACGACCAAGCGCGTGCTGGAGGCCGTCGAGCGCTGCAAGCCGCGCCGCATGGTGCTGGATTCGCTGTCGGAACTGCGCCTGCTGGCCCAGTCGTCGCTGCGTTACCGGCGCCAGATCCTGGCGCTGAAGCAGTTCTTCGTCGGCCGCGGCTGCACCGTGCTCTTCCTGGACGACCGTTCGAGCGACCGCGTCGACACCCAGTTGCACAGCATCGCGCACGGCGTCATTGCGCTGGAGCGCCATGTGCCCCCCTACGGGCCAGCACAGCGCCAGCTGCGCATCACCAAGTTCCGCGGCAGCGACTTCATCAGCGGCCAGCAGGACATCGTCATCCGGCAGGGCGGCCTGGAGGTGTTCCCGCGCCTGAAGCCCAGCCAGCATGGCTCGCCTTACCAGCGCGAAGTCGTGCCCAGCGGTATCGCGGCGCTGGACGAACTGCTTGGCGGCGGCACTGATCGCGGCACGGCGACGCTGCTGGTCGGCCCGGCGGGCTCGGGCAAGTCCACCATCGCCTCGCAATATGCCGTCATGGCGGCCAAGCGCGGCGGCCATGCCGTCATTTTCACCTTCGAGGAGGGCCGCACGCTGCTGCTGGACCGTCTGGCCAACTTGGGGTTGAGCGTCGAGGAGGGTGTTGGCCCCGGCAAGCTCCATGTGCGCCAGCTCGACGCTGCCGAGGTGCTGCCCAGCCAGTTCGCCAACCTCGTGCGCCGTTCTGTCGAAACCGATGGGGCCCGCGTCGTCGTCATCGACAGCCTGAACGGCTACCTGAACGCCATGCCCGAGGAGCGTGCGCTGGTCGTGCAACTGCACGAGCTGCTGACCTACCTGAACAACCATGGCGTGGCGACCTTCGTCGTGGCGACACAGTCCGGCCTGATGGGCCCCAACATGCGCAGCCCGGTCGACATGAGCTATCT
>NZ_JBFULE010000664.1:0-2943 GCF_056400485.1 Roseateles sp. P5_B10 | reverse complement strand
GTCGTAGACATCGCAGACCGCGCCCATGCGCGCCAGCAGGCTGATCTGGTCGCCGGCCAGCTTGTGCGGGTAGCCGCTGCCGTCCATCTTCTCGTGGTGGTGCAGGCAGACGTCCAGGGCCGAGGGCGGCACCTTGGCACCGTCCTTGAGCAGGTCGAAGCCGCGCTCGGGGTGGCCACKCATGACGTCGAATTCGGCATCCGTCAGGGCACCGGGCTTGTTCAGCACCTCCATGGGCATCTGCATCTTGCCGACGTCGTGCAGCAGCCCTGCCAGGCCAGCTTCACGCACTTCGGCATCGGACAGCCCCATCTGCCGGCCCAGAGACACCATCAGGCCGCAGACGGCGACCGAGTGCATATAGGTGTAGGTGTCCTTGTCCTTGAGCCGCGCGAGGCTGAGGAAGGCCGACGGGTTGCGCGCCAGCGAGGACGTGACCTCGTCGACGATGGGCAGGCAGACCTCGGTGTCGATGGCCTTGCCCAGCCGCGCCTCGTTGAACAGCGCCATGACGGCCACCTTGGCCCGGCCCAGCACCTGGGTGGCGCGGTCGAGCTCGGACTCCATGCTGACGCGCGGCTGAGGGGCGGCTGTGGCGGGCGGCGTGGGCGGGGAAGCGACGGTCACGGCGGCGATTGGCGCAGGCGCAGCCACATCCCCGCCCTTGCTGACGTCGATCCAGACGGCCGACACGCCGCTGGCCTGCAGGGCGGCAAGGTCGGCGGCATCGGCCAGCACGAACTTGGTCTTCCAGAACGGATGAGAGAGCCAGGCCCCCTCCATCGCCTGGAGATACATGCCCAGCCTCACGTCGGAGGTCGAGATCTTCTTCAACATGACAGCGTCGTCTATGCGCACCAGTATCCGTGCGTGACGCAGGCAAGGCCGTGCAACGATCGTGCAGCCCTGCACGCTTTTGCCGCGGGCAACAAAAAGCCGCCTTGAAGGCGGCTCGGTCGGGCGGCGGTCGCGCCGGGTCAGCGGAACTTGCCCTGCGGCACGGTGGCCAGTTCGGTCGACAGCGTGCTGATGTAGCTGGCGATGGCCTTCAGTTCGGCGTTGCTGAACTGCTTGACCTGGCCGGCCATGACGCCGTTGCTGCGGCCCACCCCGGGGTTCTTCTCGGTCTTGTAGGACTTCAGCGCGACGGTCAGGTAGTCGGCGTGCTGGCCAGYCAGCTTGGGGTAGCTCGGGTCGATGGGCTTGCTGAAGTTGGCGCCGTGGYAGGACACGCAAGCGCCCTTGGTCAGCAGCTCGGCCACATTGGCCGGCGCGGCCGGAATGCTGTCGGCCACCGCCGGCAGCTTGGCCTGCTGCTCGTAGAAAGCGGCCACGTCGTTCATGTCCTGCTCGCTCAGCGAACCGGCAATGCCGCGCATCGTCGGGTGCTTGCGGTCGCCCTTGGCATAGGCCTGCAGGGCCGAGACGATGTACTTGGCGTTCTGGCCCGCGATCATCGGCACCTTGTGGATCTCGGGGAAGCTGGCCTGGTAGCCGACGATGCCATGGCAGCCGATACACATCGCGACCTTGGTCTCACCGGCCTTCACGTCCTGGGCCTGGGCTGCGAGGGCAGCAAAGGCGGTGGCCAGGGCGAGCGAGATCTGCAGCAGTTTTTTCATGGTCCCAAGAGGTTCGGGTTGGTGTCGTGTTCCGGAGCGGCGGCGATTATAGGAGGCCTCCTATACTGGTCCGGCCCCTCTTCAGTTCGGGTTTTGCCCCGGTTTTCCCAATGAAATTCCAAGGTTCCGACCAGTACGTCGCCACGGCCGACCTGATGCTCGCGGTCAACGCCGCGGCGACGCTGCAGCGGCCGCTGCTCATCAAGGGCGAGCCCGGCACCGGCAAGACCATGCTGGCCGAGGAAGTGGCCGGCGCTTTAGGCATGCCGCTGCTGCAGTGGCATATCAAGAGCACCACCAAGGCCCAGCAGGGCCTGTACGAGTACGACGCCGTCAGCCGGTTGCGCGACAGCCAGCTCGCCGGCATCGAGGGCAGCGAGCKCGTTCGCAACATCGAGAACTACATCGTCAAAGGCGTGCTGTGGCAGGCCTTCGAGGCCGACGAGCCGGTCGTGCTGCTCATCGACGAGATCGACAAGGCGGACATCGAGTTCCCCAACGATCTGTTGCGCGAAATCGACCGCATGGAGTTCTATGTCTATGAGACGCGCCAGCTGATCAAGGCCAAGCACCGGCCGCTGGTCTTCATCACGTCCAACAACGAGAAGGAACTGCCCGACGCCTTYCTGCGCCGYTGCTTCTTCCACTACATCAAGTTCCCCGACGCCGAGACGATGAAGAAGATCGTCGATGTGCACTTCCCGACCTTGAAGAAGGACCTGCTGGCCGCCGCGCTGAAGAACTTCTACGACGTGCGCAACCTGCCCGGCCTGAAGAAGAAGCCCAGCACATCGGAGCTGATCGACTGGCTCAAGCTGCTGCTGGCCGAAGACATCCCGGTGGACGCGCTGCAGGCCAAGGACGAGAAGGTCAGCATCCCGCCGCTGGTGGGGGCGCTCCTGAAGAACGAGCAGGATCTGACGCTGTTCGAGAAGCTCGTCTTCATGCAGCGCAATAACAGATGATGCAGCCCCCACGCGTGCTTACGCCCGCTGCCCCCCGAGGGGGCGCCCAGCGGCTCCGGACGGCCGAGCGCCGCTGATGGCTCAAGACTTCGACCGCGCAATGCGCGAAGGGCTGGCGGATGCCGTCGGCTTCGTTCTGGGCGCCCTGGCCGGCTGGTGGCTGGGCCGGCAGTTCGGCATCGACTTCATCGCCAGCACCGACTGGAATGCGCAGCAACTCATCGGCCTGCTGCTCATCGTCGCCGGCTGCGGCGGCGGCCGCTTACTGGCGCGGCGGCTGATGCTGAAGGACAAGCCATGAAACCCGTCCTGCCCGTGACGCTGGCCGCCGGCCCCATCCACCTCGTGCCGCTGAC
>NZ_JBFULE010000663.1:0-2948 GCF_056400485.1 Roseateles sp. P5_B10 | reverse complement strand
ACCTGGGCGAGGTCGAGCGCTTCCCCTTCCTGGAGCCGCCGCGGCCCAAGGCGATTGCCGACGGCTACCAACTGCTGGCAGAACTCGGCGCCACCGACGACGCCAACGAGCTGACGCCTCTGGGCAAGGAGCTCTCGCGCCTGCCGCTGGACCCGCGCGTGGGCCGCATGATCCTGGAGGCCAAGAACCGCGAGGCGCTGTCCGAGGTGCTGGTCATCGCGTCGGCGCTCAGCGGCCAGGACGTGCGCGACCGGCCGATGGAAGCCGCCCAGGCCGCGGACGAAAAGCACAAGAAGTTCGACGACGAAAAGAGCGAGTTCAGTGGCTATCTGAAGTTGTGGAAGTGGCTGGAGGAATCGAAGGGTGGCGGCACCGAGCACAAGCTCAGCAACCGCCGCCATGAGCAGCTGCTGCGCGAGAACTTCATCTCGCCGCGCCGCGTGCGCGAGTGGCGCGACGTCTACTCGCAGCTCCACACCGTCATTGCCGAGCACGGCTGGCGGCTGAACCAGAGCCCCGCCACCTACGAGCAGCTGCACCTGTCCATGCTGGCCGGGCTGCTCGGCAACATCGGCCAGAAAAGCGACGACGAGGACTGGTATCTCGGCGCGCGCGGCATCAAGTTCTACCGCCACCCTGGCGCCCACCTGAGCAAGAAGCCGGGCCGCTGGATCGTGGCCGCCGAGCTGGTCGACACCTCGCGCCTGTACGGCCGCGGCATCGCCAACATCGAGCCACAGTGGCTGCCGCCCATCGCCGGCCATCTGATCAAGACCCAGCTGCTGGAGCCGCACTGGGAGAAGAAGGCTGCCGAGGTCGTGGCGCTCGAGCGCGCGACGCTCTACGGCATCGTGCTGTACAGCAACAAGCGCGTGAACTTCGGCCGCGTGGACCCGAAGGCGGCGCGCGAGATCTTCATCCGCGAGGGCCTGGTCAATGACGACCTGCCGGATGACCTCGTGCGGCAGCTGCCCTTCCTGGCCCACAACCGACGCCAGATTGCCAAGGTCGAGGCGCTGGAGCACAAGTCGCGCCGCCAGGACGTGCTGGTCGACGACGAGCTGATCTACGCCTTCTACGACGACAAGCTGCCGGCGAACGTGTTCTCCGGCGCGACGCTACTGAAGTGGTGGCGCGAGGCCAGCAAGAGCGACGACAAGCTGCTGCAGCTCAGCCAGGACGAGCTGATGCGCCACGAGGCGGCGGGTGTCACGAGCGAGGCCTTCCCCAAGGTCATCCGCCTGGGCGGCGTGGACTGCGCGGCGACCTATCTGCACCAGCCCGGCGACGCCCGCGATGGCCTGACGGTGACCGTGCCCATCTTTGCGCTCAACCAGGTCAGCGAGGAACGCGCCGAATGGCTGGTGCCGGGCATGCTGGCGCAAAAGGTGACGGCGCTGCTGAAGAGCCTGCACCAGAAACCGCGCGCGCGGCTGACGCCGCTGCCGGATTTCGTCGCCGAGTTCATCGAGCTGCAGCCGTTCTGCCAGGGTGGACTGGTGGACACGCTGCTCAGGGCCGTGAAGGACCGCAGCCAGATCGCCGTGCAGCGCAACGACTTCAAGCTGGAGCAATTGGCACCCCACCTGTTCATGAACTTCCGCGTCGTCGACGAGCATGGCCGCCAGCTCGGTCAGGGCCGCCAACTGGCGGCGCTAAAGGCGGAGCTGGGCGGGCAGGCGAGGTCGGCCTTCCAGGCGCTGGCGGCATTGAAGCTACCCGCCGCGGAACCTGCTCCGAAGCCGCAACCCGAACGCGGCATCCGCGCCGAGATCGTCAAGCCCGCGGCACCCGTGCGCGATGCCGCTCAGGCCTATACGGACTGGACTTTCGGCGAGCTGCCCGAGCTGCTTGAAGTCCAGAAACCGGGTTCTGGCGTCCAGACGCTGATCGGCTTCCCGGCGCTGATCGACAAGGGTGCGCACGTCGAGATCGAGGTCTTCGACGAGCCCGAGGTGGCCGCCGCCAAGCACCGCGCCGGCCTGCGCCGGCTGATCGCACTGCAGCTCAAGGAACCTTTGAAGTTCCTGGAAAAGAACATTCCCGACCTGCAACGCATGTCCGTGCTCTACATGGGCCTGGGTACGGCCGAGGACCTGCGTGACCAGATCATCGGCGTGGCCCTGGACCGCGCCTTCCTGGCCGACCCTCTGCCGACCGATCCGATCAGCTTCAAGAAGCGCATTGAAGAAGGCCGCAGCCGCCTGAATCTCATTGCGCAGGAAGTGGCCCGCGCTGCGCATGCCGTGCTGCAGGAGCTGGCCAATGCGAGTCGCAAACTGAAAGACTCTCGGCCAGCCAAGGATGTCGGCGATGACATCACTGCGCAGTTGCAGCGCCTGGTGCCCAAGCGCTTTGCGCTGGACACGCCCTGGGCCCAGCTGCAGCACCTGCCGCGCTACCTGAAGGCCATCACCGCGCGCTTGGACAAGCTGCGCGCCGACCCGGACCGCGACGCCAAACTGATGAGCGAGGTCAAGCCGCTGGAGCAGCGCTACACGCGCCGCATGGCAGAGCTGAAGGGTGTTCGCGACGCGAGGCTCGACGACTTCCGCTGGCAACTGGAGGAACTGCGGGTCAGCCTGTTCGCGCAGGAACTGCGCACGCCGCAGCCCGTCAGCGTGAAGAGGCTGGACAAGGTTTGGTCTCAGCTGACAGGCTGAGATCGAACCTTGCGGCGCAGACTCACTTGCCGCAGGCAAGTTATGTCGCAGCCACAAAGTCTGGAGTCAGCTCACAGCCTGAAGCCGGATTGCGGCGACGGCCTACGCATCAGGCGCAATGCCGGTGTAAAACGGACACGATCCGGGCCAAGATGTGAGCTGATGCACGCAAGACCTGGACTGCCAGGGAATTCCGTCGCATTTCGACGCTTGCCTGCAAGCTGGACCCTCCTGGCCTGGAGTCCAATGCAGGGAAACCATCTGTTACAGCCCACCCACGTCTGC
>NZ_JBFULE010000662.1:0-2948 GCF_056400485.1 Roseateles sp. P5_B10 | reverse complement strand
CCTGCTGCCCAACGGCGGCATGGATGCCAGCTTCGGCACCGGGGGCCGTGCCGTCGTCGCGGTCAGCGCCGACAACTGGGACGAAGCCACCGCCCTCGTGCAGCAGGCCGATGGCCGGCTGCTGCTCGGCGRCTGGATGTACACCGGCAACAGCTCCAGCGCCGACACCGTGCTGCTGCGGCTGAACAGCGACGGCAGCCGCGACACCGGCTTCTCCCCCAACGGCATCCGCGTCACCGCGGTGGCCAGCGGCATCCGCACCGACAGCGGCCGCGCCTTGGCCCTGCAGCCCGACGAGCGCGTGCCCACGGTGCGCGTGCTGCAGGCCGGCGAAGCCAGCGGCAACAGCGACCTCGACGTCGTGCTGATGCGCCACTGGCTCTGAGCCCCGACGCGCCGCCGCAACCTTACTGGAGCCCTCATGTTCTCGTCTCGACGCCTGGCACCCCTGTGTGCCGCCCTGTTCATCCTCGCCGGCTGCGGCGGTGGTTCCGACCCGGCCACGCCCGGAAATCCGGGCACGCCCACAATCCCGCCCACCCCGTCCACACCGGCCCCCGACGCGCAGATGTCGGCGCTGTCCGGCTCGGCGCAACACGCCACCGTCTCCTGGACCGGCGGCAATGCGGGTACCGCCTGGCGCCTGGAGCGCCGCCGCGAAGACGGTGGCGACTACGCCCTCGTCGCCGAGGTGGACAGCGGCGCGGGCCTCTGGCTGGACAGTGGGCTCGGTGCCGACACCGCTTACACCTATCGCCTCAGTCGCGCCGACGGCAGCGTGCTGGCCACGGCAACCGCCCGCACCGGCAGCGAGGCGGTGCTGACGACCGCGGCCCCGACGGCCGTGGGCGCGGGCATCCCGCTGCCCTACAAGCCGACGACAACCAGCCTGCGCCTGGCGGACGGCAGCCTGCAGCTCGACCTCCCCGCCGGCAGCCTGAGCCAGGCCGGCACCGCGACACTGCAGCCCGTCACCAATCCGCTGGCCGACGGCATCGGCCCGGGGTTGAGCTTCAGCCTGCCCGAGCGCCCGGCCCGCACGCTGACGCTGTCGATGCGTTACGGCGCCGACGAGGACGTCGACGAGGTGCTGCAGGACCGCATCGCGCTGCGCCAGGCCGATGGCAGCTGGTGGCTGCTGCCGTTGGCTGCCCATGACGAGGGCCAGCGCCTGTTGCAGGTCAGCCTGCCGCCCAGCCTGTGGGTGGAGGAGCAGCCCGCGGCGTCCGCGCAGCTGGCTCGTGCGGCGGCCACCTCGGTACGCGGCGTCAAGGGCCAGTTTGTGCGCGTGAAGGCGCACAAGCTCGTGCCCGCCTCGGCCAGCGTGCGTACCCTCGGCAGCCAGCGCTTCGTGCCCGTCAGCATCTATGTGATGCGCGGCAGCCAGCCCTGTGAGACGCAGACTGGCGAGGAGTTCTGCCTGCCCACGCCGGTGCTGCGCGACGTGCAGGTGCCGGTGCTGAACACCAAGGCCGGCTTCCAGCGCCAGTGGACGCTGGAAGGCAGCACGACGCCCGCCGCCACCTTGGGCACGCTGGCCACCGAGCCCCAAGCCGGCATGGTCTACACCGCGCCGGCCCTGGTACCGGCCACCAATCCGCTCACGCTGCGCTTCAGCAGCATCAACAACAGCAACGGGCGCCGCCTGGCGTTGAGCGCGAAGATCCGCGTCACCGAAGATGCCTGGGTCGGCAAGCTGGAGGCCTTCGTCGGCGATCTCGGGGCGGGCCACAAGTACAACCTCGACACGCGTTGGACCCTTGATGCCGCGCTGAGCACCGCGACCCGCCGCGTCTACCACCCCACCGGCAATGCCGAGCACCTCTACACGGTGGTGGATCCAGTCTGCCAGCACACGGTCACGCCCACGCACATCCCGCTCGCGCAGGCCCAGGCCACCGGCCAGCTCATCGTCGATGAATCCACCAGCCCGGCGCGCTACAAGCTGGACCTGGCCACGCTGTGGAATTCGACGATGACCGTCAGCTGCCCGACCGGCAGCACCAGCGCGCCGACCAAAGCCGGGCATGTGTGGACCGCCGAGGGCGTCGTCACGCAAGGCCGCATCGCGGGCTCCGACAACGGTCTGGGCGAGCGCAGCTGGGCACTGGGGCGCCCGCAGTGAAATCGTTCGTCGCGTTCAGGGTTTACCCAGAATCGTTGCGGTCGGCGTAAACGTCGGCCGGCGAGGTTGATTGATCGTCCCGAGGGCCGCTCCCACACTGCGGCCGCATACCGCCACTGAATGGCGGACCTGGAGACATCAAGTGACCCTCAATCGCCGTCAATGGCTGGCCGCCACCGCTGGCACCACCACCTCCCTCTGGCTGCCCAGYGCCCACGCCCAGGCGGGCGCGCTGAAGATCTCGCACCAGTTCCCCAGCGGCACGCTCACCGAGGGCGACTTCCGCGACCGCTTGTGCCGCAAGTTCGCCGCCGAGGTGGAGAAGCGCAGCAGCGGCGCATTGAAGGCCTCGGTCTACCCGGGCTCGTCGCTGATGAAGACCAATGCCCAGTTCTCGGCCCTGCGCAAGGGCGCGCTGGACATGAGCCTGGTGCCGCTGTCCTATGCCGGCGGCGAGGTGGCCGAGACCAATGCCGGGCTGATGCCGGCCCTGGTGCCCAGCTACGAGCAGGGCGCGGCGTGGAAGACGGCGGAGGTGGGCAAGCTGTTGTCCAAGGTGCTGGACGACAAGGGCGTCCTCATCGTCAGCTGGGTCTGGCAGGCCGGCGGCGTGGCCAGCCGGGCACGGCCGCTGGTGAYGCCGGACGACGCCAAGGGCCTGAAGGTGCGCGGCGGCAGCCGCGAGATGGACATGATGCTGAAACAGGCCGGCGCCTCGGTCATCACGCTGCCGTCCAATGAGATCTATGCCGCCATGCAGACCGGCGCCATGGACGCGGCCATGACCTCGTCCACCAGCTTCATCTCCTTCAAGCTCGAAGAG
>NZ_JBFULE010000661.1:0-2950 GCF_056400485.1 Roseateles sp. P5_B10 | reverse complement strand
GTGCGGGCCGGCTAGGGAGCGGCCCGGCGCTCGGCCCGCAACAGGCACTACGCGTGCCGAGAGGGCGTCATGAATCGCGCGGCGCGCATGGCGTTGATCGTTGCTGCGGCGCTGGCCAGCCTGGGCTTTCTCGCGCTGGCGGCCTGGCAGGTCCAGCGCCTGGGCTGGAAAGAGGATCTGATCGCTCGCGTCGAACGGCAGGTTCACGCCGAGCCGGTGGTGCCGCCGGGCGCTTCCGCGCCAGTATCGAAAGCCGACGAATACCGCCCTCTGCGTCTGCGCGGCCGCTTCGAGCCGCGCGAGGTGCTGGTGCAGGCCACGACCGAACTCGGTGGCGGCCACTGGGTGCTGGCACCACTGCGGCTGGATGACGGCACCACTGTCCTCGTCAACCGCGGTTTTGTGCCGCCCGAGCAGCGCGCGCCCGAACAGCATTCCGCGCCTGCCGGCCCCGTCGAGCTGACGGGCTTGCTGCGCCTGACCGAAACCGGTGGCGGCCCGCTGCGCAAGAACGTGCCTGCAGAAGGGCGCTGGTACTCGCGCGATGTTGCTGGCATTGCGACCGAACTTGGCCTGACGGGCCCCGTCGCTCCTTTCTTTGTCGACGAGTCCGCCGACCCCGCCCAACCCCGGCGCTGGCCGCGGCCGGGCCTGACGGTGATCCGCTTCGCCAACAATCACGCCGTCTACGCCATCACCTGGCTGGCGCTCGCGGCCATGTCTGCGGCTGCCGCCATCTATCTGCTCCGCGAAGAGCGCCGCCGCTCCCTGCCTTGAACCCCACGCCGCTGCTCCCCACCGCCGAGCCCGCTGAGCCGGTCATCGTCGCGCCCGAGCGCCGCGCCGGCCGCGCCAACCTGCGCCAGCTCATCGAGCTGYGCTGGCTGGCCGTCGTTGGCCAGCTCGCCACCGTGCTCGTCGTGCATGTCGGCCTGGCGATCACGCTGCCCTGGGCCGAGATGCTGAGCCTGCTCGGCATCCTGGTCGTCTTCAACCTGTTCAGCATCTGGCGCAGCAAGCTCACACAGCCGGTGTCCCAGATCGAGCTCTGCATTGCGCTGCTGGTCGACGTCGGCGTGCTGACCGGCCAGCTCTATCTGGCCGGCGGCAGCGACAACCCCTTCATCTACCTGTATCTGCTGCAGGTCGCCGTGGCCTCGGTGCTGCTGCGGCCGGCCTATCTGATGGCCGTCATGCTGAGCGCGGTGTCGGGCTTCGTGCTGCTGACGCAATGGCACCGCCCGCTGCTGCTGGATGCCTCATCGCCGACGACGTTGTCGCCCAACTACCTGGGCGGCCTGCTGCTGTGCTTCGTGCTCAATGTCGGCCTGCTCAGCGTCTTCATCGTGCGCATCAACCGCAACCTGCGCCAGCGCGATGCCGAGCTGGCCGAGCTGCAGCAGCGCGCGGCCGAGGAGGTGCACATCGTGCGCATGGGCCTGCTGGCCAGTGGCGCCGCACATGAACTGGGCACGCCGCTGGCCACGCTCAGCGTCATCCTGGGCGACTGGGCCCATATGGCCCCGTTTGCGGGCGAGCCGGAGCTGCGGGAAGAAATCGAGGAGATGCAGCGCCAGATCCTGCGCTGCAAGGCCATCGTCACGGGCATCCTGATGTCCGCCGGCGAGATGCGCGGCGAGGCACCGCGGCTGACGACGCTGCAGGCCTTCACCGACAGCCTGGCCAAGGACTGGCGGGCCGCCCACGCAGGCGCGGATCTGGCACTGCGCAACAAGGACCTGCCCGAGGTCGAGATCATCTCGGACAGCGCCCTGCAGCAGGTCGTCGCCAACCTGCTCGATAACGCTCTCGAGGCGGCGCCAGGCATGCCGCTGACCCTCGTCGCCACCTGCCCGGACGAAGCCACGCTGCACTTGAGCGTGCGCGACAACGGCCCCGGCTTCGACGCCGACCGTCTCAAGCATTTCGGCGAGCCCTACCAGAGCAGCAAGGGCCAGCCGGGCCGTGGCATGGGCCTCTTCCTGTCGGTCAACGTCGCGCGCACCCTGGGCGGGCGGCTGGAGGCTCGCAACCGCGAGGGCGGCGGCGCAGAGGTCGTGCTGACGCTGCCCCTGGCTTCGCTGCTGCCGCGACAATCCGCCACTCATGCCCGCTGAAGCAGACCGTTTGCTGCTCATCGTCGAGGACGACGACAGCTTCGCCCACACGCTGACGCGCTCCTTCGAGCGCCGCGGCTGGCGTTGCCTGCGAGCCACCGGCCTGGACGACATGAAGACCCTGCTCGACGAGCTGCCCGAGGACGAGGAACTCGGCCATGCCGTCGTCGACCTCAAACTGGCTGGCGGCGCTTCGGGCCTGTCCTGCGTACAGGCCTTGCATGGCTGGGACCCGGAGGTCCTCATCGTCGTGCTGACCGGCTATGCCAGCATCGCGACGGCCGTCGAGGCCATCAAGCTCGGGGCCTGCCATTACCTCGCCAAGCCGGCCAACACAGACGACATCGAAGCCGCCTTCGCGCGCAAGCAGGGCGATGCCGACGTGGAAGTGACCGAGCGCCAGACCGCGTCCATCAAGACGCTGGAATGGGAGCGTATCCACGAGGTGTTGGCCGAGACCGACTTCAATATCAGCGAGACGGCGCGGCGCCTGGGCATGCACCGGCGCACGCTGGCGCGCAAGCTCGAGAAGCAGCGCATCAAGTGATCAGCCGGGCAGCCTCTCCTTGAGCGCGTCGCGAAGCTCGGCCCAGCTGTAGGTGGCCTGGGCCGCCAGCAGACCCGCCTGGCCGAAGACCGGCGTCAATCCGTAGCGCCGCAAGGCGGCGGGCAGGTCCGCGCGGCCGCTGATGGCGTCCGCCAACCATTCGCCGGCCACCGTCGTCGGCGCCACGCCATGGCCGCCAAAGGCCTGAGCGAACCACAGGCCCGGCGCCAGCTGGCCGATCTGCGGCATCTTGTGCCGGGCATAGCTCATGAGCCCACCCCAGGCA
>NZ_JBFULE010000660.1:0-2950 GCF_056400485.1 Roseateles sp. P5_B10 | reverse complement strand
GCCCCCTTGAGGGGGCTCGCGAAGCGAGTAGGGGGTGGGTCAAGTCACCTTCGAGCGAGACGTGAACTGCGGCGCGTCCCAGGAGCGTGAGTCAAGGATGTCCCCCAGCACCCGCACCGCGCACGCAACATCGGCGAAACCGTTGTACAGCGGCGCGAAGCCGAAGCGCAGCAGCTCGGGGTCGCCGGCGCGGAAGTCGCCGATGACGCCCTGGGCAATCAGCGCCTGCATGACCGCATAGCCATCGATCCCCTCGGGCAGCGAAAACGACACCTGCGAGCCGCGCATGGCCGAGTCCCGCGGCGTGGCAATGACGGCGCCCGGCACGCGCGCCTCCACGCCACCGATGAAGGCCTCGGTCAGCGCCAGCGACTTGTTGCGCAGCGCCTTGATGCCGCCCAGCTTCTGCGCCGCGTCGTACACGTCCAGCGCCGTGTCCAGCCCCGTCATCGCCAGCACCGCGGGCGTGCCGCACTGGTACTGCTGAATGCCCGGCGCGGGCTGGTATTCGCTGTCGAAATCGAAGGGGTTGGCGTGTCCCAGCCAGCCGGTCAGCGGCTGCCACACCTGGCCCTCGTGGCGCGGGTGCATCCACACGAAGGCCGGCGCGCCCGGGCCGCCGTTCAGGTATTTGTAGCCGCAGCCAATGGCGAAGTCCGCCGCGCTGCCCAGCAGGTCGATGGGCACTGCGCCGGCGCTGTGCGCCAGGTCCCACACGGCCAGCGCGCCGGCCTGCTGCGCCCAGCGCGTCAGCAGACCCATGTCATGCATGCGGCCGGTGCGGTAGTTCACATGCGTCAGCATCAGCACGGCGCAGCGCTCGTCCAGCAGCGGCGGGATGTCCTCGGGCTGCTCGGTCAGGATCAACTCGCCGCCATGCGCCCGCACCACGCTCTGCGCGATGTAGTTGTCGGTGGGGAAGTTGCTGCGCTCGCTGATGACAACCTTGCGCTTGCCCTGCTGCAGTTGCAGCGCGGCATGCAGCACCTTGTAGAGATTGACGGAGGTCGAGTCCGCCACCAGCACCTCGCCCGGGCGCGCGCCCAGCCACGGCGCCAGCCGGTCGCCCAGGCGGCGCGGCAGGTCGATCCAGCCGGCGGTGTTCCAGCTCTTGATCAGGCCCTGACCCCACTCCTGCTCCACCGCGCGCTGGATGCGCTCGGGTGTGGCGCGGGGCAGGGCGCCCAGCGAGTTGCCATCCAGGTAAGTGACGCCGTCGGGCAGCGTGAACAGCTCGCGCAGGCTGCGCAGGGGGTCGGCGGCATCGAGCCGCTTGGCATCATCGAGATTCATGGCAGTTCCCTCAGGACGGCGCGCACCGGGGAGGCACAGGCGCCTTGTAGTTTGAGTGGCAGGGCGATCAGCTCGTAGTCGCCCTCGGGCACGTCGTCGAGCACCAGGTTCTCCAGCACGCGCAGGTCGTGGCGGCGCAGCTGCTGGTGGCTGTCCAGCACCTTGGAGTCGGCCGGGTCCACGCTCGGCGTGTCGATGCCGATCAGCCGCACGCCGCGCGCGGCCAGCCATTCGACGGCCTCGGGCGCGTAGGCGGTGAAGGCCGGGTTCCACACCGTGTCGGCCTTGTCGCAGCAACGCACCAGCACGCGCGGCGGCAGGTCGTTTTCGGCGTGCYGAAGATGCCCGACCATGATCAGCGGCGCGGCGCCGATGGCGTGGATGACGCGGCAGCGGCCGAGATAGGTGTCCAGCGGCACGTCGGAAATAGCCGGCGCATCGTTGGTGTAGTGCAGCGGCGCATCGGCATGCGCGCCCACGTGAGGGCTCATCGTGATGGCGCTGAGATTGACTGGGCAGCCGGGCGACAGCTGCGCCGTCCAGCGCAGGCTGTAGGGCTCGTCGCCCGGGAAGATGGGCGCGTCGGGGCCGACGGTGGGAGAGATGTCCCAGAGTCTGGGAGAGAGGTTGGAGCTCATGGCGGCGGCACCTTAGCGTTGCAGCGGCCCGTGTGGTGTCGGTTAATTCCAACTGGCTGTCAATCGGGCGCGGCAGCCGCCCTKGGCGCTGCACCTTCTCGCAGCTGCGGCTTTATGCCGTTTTAAGTGGAATGGACGGCCGGCACGGCAGGTGGTTGATCGCAACCGCGCAGCAGGGCCGGGTGATGTCAATATGCGTATGGGTCGGGGCGAATAAGTCATTGGTCGAATTGTTCGCGCGGACAAAGACTGTGCGGTTCCGTGGCGTTCAAGAAATTTACATTGCTACCTATACGCAGACATTTCCTGGCACGGGCCGTTGCGCTCGTTGCCGCGCTGCCGGCCTGCTCGTTGGCAGCGCCGCCCATACCAACGAGTTCGCTGTTCGACGTCAGGCGTTTCGGCGCCAAGGGCGATGGCCGCACGCTCGACTCGCCGGCGGTCAATGCGGCCATTGCTGCCGCGGCGGCCGCGGGCGGGGGTACTGTCTATTTCCCGCCGGGGCGCTACCTGTCGGCGTCGATCCGGCTCAAGAGCAACATCACGCTCTACCTGGAAGCTGGCGCGGTGATCGAAGCGGTTGACGCCAGCGTGGCGCGCTACGACCTGCCCGAGCCGAACGAGGCCGGYGGCAACTATCAGGACTACGGCCACAGCCACTGGCAAAACAGCCTGATCTGGGGYATTGGCCTGAAYAACGTGGCCATCKTSGGCGGCGGCTTGATTCAYGGCAAAGGCTTGATCAGCGGSCACGACAARTACACSGGCTACTACACCGACAAACCGGAYCAGCCCGGCGAAGYCGACAAGGCGATTGCGCTGCGCGAATGCAGCAACGTGACCTTGCGCGATTTCTCGATCCTGCATGGCGGCCATTTCGGCATATTGGCAACCGGCTGCGGCAATATGCTGATCGACCACCTGATCATCGACACCAACCGTGACGGCATGGATATCGACGGGTGCAACAACGTGCGCATCACGAATTGCAGCCTGAATACGCCCTGGGACGATGCGAT
>NZ_JBFULE010000659.1:0-2968 GCF_056400485.1 Roseateles sp. P5_B10 | reverse complement strand
GTGGGCCTCGGTCTTGCCGGTGGCCCAGTTCAGCACCACATTGGCCGTGGGCACGACCCGCACCTTGTGGGTGTAGGTGTTGATGGCGTACTTGCCGGGGTCGAGCACATCCACCCACACGCCCTTCTCGCCACGGCGGACCATGTTGGCATGGCGGAAGCCCTCGCCCGTCACGTCCACGCCGGGCTTGCCGACGAAGGCCACGACGACGCCCACCGAGGCAATGGGTACCTCGGTCATGTCGATGATCTCCACGGTGGCGAACATCGGGTTGATGAAGTAGCGGCCGGCCAGCAGCACCTGCTCCTGCAGGCCCTTGGTGCCGCCGGCGTTGACGAAGGCATGCGGCTCCTGGAAGAGGTTGTGGCCGGGCACTTCGGGGCCGGCGATCTCACCGGTGGTCAGGGACGTGCCCTCGCGGGTCGTGACGATGCCGACCTTGTTGTCGGGCACGTCGGTGACGGGCACCTGCACGACCTTGAAGAAGCGCGGGTTGATGCGGTACTTGCCTTGCGGGATGACGGTCATCTGCGGGCCACGCTCGCCGCCGCCGGCCATGAAGGCGCGGGCGTCCTGGAAGCTGTCGCAGGCCACCGTGCGGCCGATGACGCGGCCGCCGGCCAGCGGCTTGCCGTCGCGGGCCTCGACGATGCCGATCTTGCCGGGCTCGATGACGGTCATGCGCTCCAGGTGCACGGTGAACAGCAGCGTGTTGATGCGCCAGGCGCCCGGGGGCACGACGGTCATCTGCAGGCCGCGCTCGCCGGCGGCGAGGAAGGTGCGGGCATCCTGGAAGTGGTCGCAGTCGACATGGCGGGCCAGCACGCGGCCGTCGGGCATGGGCAGGCCATCGCAGGCCTCGACGATGCCGACGGCGTCATCGGGAATGACGGTGAACTTGACCAGCTCGATCTCGTACTGCCAGGGCCACAGGCCCAGGTGCAGGCCCGGGGCGAGCGTGTCGGCCTGCAGGCCGGCTTCACCGTAGAGGGCGACGATGCGGCCGGGCGGCAGCTCGCGGTGGCGACCGAACAGAACGAAGTTTTTGGTCACCGTGCCGATGGAGTCGTCGGGCACGATGACGAAGCCGAACAGGCGCAGCGTGCGCTTGTAGAAGACCAGCGCCACGATGCCAAGCAGGCCGGCGGCCGTCAGCAGAGGGTGGGCGAACAGGGTGAACAGGGCGTCCATGAGGAGCACGAGTGGTGAAGAGGCCTCCACTGTGTGCGGGGCGGCGTTAGCGCCGCATAAGGGCGCCCTTCCTCGGTCAGTTCGACCGGGCGAGCGCTACGCAGGGCCGTCAGGCGGCCGGTGCCAACAGGGACCCAAACACGTAGCACCCAAAAAAATGCCCCGGCCAGTGGCCGGGGCAATCACTTGCACGCCTGCGAGGCTGCCAGCGGTCTGCTCAGGGAGGGAGAAGCAGACGAACGCAACGTTAGCCCCGGCGCGAAGGCCGCGCTGTAGGACGACGCCGCACCAGCGAGAAACATGCGCTAACAAAGGGCACGGCTTGCAACTGGTAGGCCGTGAGAAATCTCATGCGTGGAATGCGACTGGTGTATCGGTCTGTGAGACTCCCCCCATTTGGGGGGTGTCCTTCCTAGACTGCGCCGCTCGCGCGTTCGGCGCGGAAAGAAGGATGCAGTCCATGACCCCTGCCATGCAAACGCGGCACAGTGCGTCGTCGCCCAGTTTCTCGGGCGCTGCCGCACTGGCTTTGAACAGCGACTTCGGCGCGCTCGATGGCGAGGCCCTGGGCCTTGTCGAGCGTCGCTATGGCGACCGCGGGCTGGTCATCTCACGCGAGCGCTACAGCAGCCGCAACCAGGACGGCGACATCGTCTGCACCGCGCGCGACGGCGATCAGATCGTCGGCACCCTGTCCGTGCGCTTCGACGGCAGCGGCGGCCTGCACGCCGATCTGTTGTTCAAGGAAGAGTTGGACGAATGGCGCGCCGCCGGCGACAAGCTCTGCGAGTTCGGCGGCCTGGCCGTTGACAGGCATTCYCATGACCCCAAGCGCGTGCTGGCACAGATCTTCCACCTGGGCTATCTGCACGCCCACCGCCGTGCCCGCTGCGCGCGCCTCGTCATCGAGGTCAACCCGCGCCACGTGGGCTTCTACCGGCGTTGCCTGGGCCTCGTGCCCTACACCGCGGAACGCCACAATCCGCGTGTTGACGCGCCGGCCGTGCTGATGAGCATTGCCTTCGCCGACATCCGCGAGCAGATTTCGCTGTGGGGCGGCCACCCGGACTCCCTGGCCTCGGCGCGCAGCCTCTACCCGCTGGCCTGGGACGAAGCCACCGAAGCCATGATGCTGGCCCGGCTGTCCTGAGGACTTACGACCCCGCGCTGGATTCCGGTGGCGGCTCGCCGGGCTTGAGGTCGGGGATGTCCTTCTTCCCGGCGGGCGTCGGCAGCTGCGCATCAGCCGGGTCCGATTTCTCCGTCGGATGCTGCGGAAGCGACTGGGCGGCGGCATCGCCGGGCTGAGCGGCAGGCGCCTGCGGATCCTCCGGGCGCGCCGTCTGCCCCACGTGGCGCAAAGGGTTGTTCATGGCTGTTCCTTGGCTGTGAGCAGCCTCCGGCAATCGTCATGCCGGCAGCAGGCTCAGGAAGCGGTCCAGCATGTGGAAGTGGTCGTCGAAGAACTGCTCTTCCATCGCCACCAGTTCAGCCACCGGCACCCAGCGTGCCTGGGCCGCGTCATCTGCGCCCAGCACCTCGGGCAACTCGCGATCCCCCAGATCGAAGTGGTGGGCGTGCGAGATCGTGCGACCGCGCTGGCTGCGGTCGGGGTGGTCGAAGACGGYCACGCCCTGCAGCGCGCCCGCCAGCGTCTCGGGCAGCAGTCGCAAGCCGGTTTCCTCTTCGAGTTCGCGCACGGCGGACTGGTGGAGCGTGTCGCGCGGCTCGACGAAGCCACCCGGCAGGGCCCAAAGCTCCTGGCCGGGGTCCTTGG
>NZ_JBFULE010000658.1:0-2977 GCF_056400485.1 Roseateles sp. P5_B10 | reverse complement strand
GGAGAAGTCCTTGCGGGTGATGAAGTTGATGACGCCGCCGATGGCGTCGGAGCCATAGGTCGACGAGGCGCCGTCGMGCAGGATYTCGAYGCGCTSGATGGCGGCCAGGGGGATGGCGTTCAGGTCAACGCCGGCGCCGGCGAAAGGGTAGATTGCCAGGCGGCGGCCATTCAGCAGCACCAGGGTGCGCTCGCGGCCCAGGCCGCGCAGCGAGGCGCCGGTCTGGCCGGTGGCGGCGGAGTCGCCGATGGACTCACCGAGGGAGCGGCCACCGCCGTTGTTCGAGCTGAGGCGGTCGACCAGTTCCTGGACATTCGAGGCGCCGGACTTGTCGATGGATTCGCGCGTGACGATGGTCAGCGGCACAGCCGTTTCAGCGTCGATGCGCTTGATGCTGGAGCCAGTGATCTCGATGCGTTCCAGCTTTTGTGCGTCCTGAGCCAGCGCGCTCGTTGCGGCCAAGGCCAGGACGGCGCTGGTGATGATGGATTTTTTGAACATTGACACTCCTGAATGGATGGATGCCCGCCTTTGTGGTGAGGCGGTGCTGGCCCTGGGTAGGGCCGATCCTTGGCCTGAGCGATCAGCTCAGATTTGGGGTGCCGGAAGTTTGTGCGGTCGCAGCATCGCCCCCCTCCCCGTACATGCACCTAGGACCGCGCCAATCGGCGGTAAGCCATTGATACGAAACGGTTTCTCAGAGTTACGAGGCCTAGTGTCAAACCCTAGCCGTTGTCTACGCGCGACGTGATCGAGACCAACCGGGGCACCGCCTTCAGTAAAACTTGCGTAAAGCTTGCAGTTGGCTGTCTGAGTACTTCATCACACCTTCCGCGCTCGACGACGCGGCCCGCTTGCATCACGGCGACCTCATCAGCGATGTACTCGACCACGCCAATGTTGTGCGTGATGAAGAGATAGGCCAGGCCCTGCTCGCGCTGCAGTTCGCGCAGCAGGTTGAGRATCTGSGCCTGCACSGAGACRTCCAGCGCCGASGTCGGCTCGTCGCAGACGATCAGCCTGGGCTCGACCGCCAGCGCGCGGGCGATGGCGATGCGCTGCCGCTGGCCGCCGGAGAACTCGTGGGGCCAGCGCTGCAGGGCGTCGCGGCGCAGTCCGACCTGGTCGACCAGGGTGTGCAGGCGCTCGCGGCGGGCTGTAGCGTCGAGGTCGGGGCGCAGCGCGATCAAGCCCTCCTCCAGCACGTCGGCGACGCGCATGCGCGGGTTCAGCGACGCGAACGGGTCCTGGAAGATGATCTGGATGTAGCGCCGCACCTGCTGCAGCGCCGGGCCGGCCAGCCTGAACAGGTCCTGGCCTTCGAAGAGAGCCTGGCCGCTGATGCTGGCCTGTCGGCGCAGCAGTTGCACGATGGCCTTGCCCGAGGTCGTCTTGCCGCAACCGGATTCGCCGACCAGGGCCAGCGTGCGGCCGGCATGGAGTTGGAAGCTGATGCCGTCCACCGCGTTGAAATAGCGCGGGCCGCGGTGAAAGAGCGGCGCCTTCAGCGCGAAGCGCACGCATAGGTCGCGCACGTCCAGCAGCGGCTCGCCCTGCCCCGGCGCCGCTGCCATCAACACCCTGGCGACCGCAGGCTCTCGCGGCAAGGCCTCGCCCGGCTGGCTGTAGAGCAGGCAGCGCACCTTGTGCTGCGGGCCTTCTTCGGCCAGCGCCGGTGCGGTGGTTGCGCAGTGGCTCATGGCCTTGTCGCAACGCGGCGCAAAGCGGCAACCGGCGAATGCCGTCCACAGCGGCGGCACCATGCCGGCGATGGCCGCCAGCGGCTCGCCGCGCCGGGCAGCACCGGGCAAAGCCTGCAGCAGCAACCGGGCATAGGGGTGCTTGGGCGCCGCGAAGAACTCGGCGGCTGGCGCCACCTCGATGATCTGGCCCGCATACATCAGCGCCACTCGGTGGGCCATGCCGCTGACGACGGCCAGGTCATGGGTGATCAGCAGCACGCCGAGCTGGCGCTCGTGCTGCAGGTCGCGGATCAAATCGAGGATCTGCGCCTGGATGGTCACGTCCAGCGCCGTCGTCGGCTCGTCGGCGATCAGGTACTCCGGCTCGGCCGCCAGCGCAATGGCGATCATCACGCGCTGCTTCTGGCCGCCCGACAGGCGGAACGGGTAGTCGTCGATGCGGCGCTGCGGCTCGGGGATGCCGACCCGGGCCAGCCAGTCGATGGCCTTGGCACGCGCCGCGGTGCCGCGCAGCGGCGTATGGGCTTCGATAGCCTCGACGATCTGGTCACCCACGCGCATGACCGGGTTCAGGCTGGTCGAGGGCTCCTGGAAGATCATCGACACCCGGCCGCCGCGCACCTCGCGCATGCGGCTCTCGGGCAGCGCCAGCAGGTCCTGCCCGTCCAGGCGCACGGCACCACCGGCGATGCGGCCGTTCTCGGGCAGCAGGCRCATCAACGCCAGCGCCGTCATGCTCTTGCCGCAGCCGCTCTCGCCGACCAGCGCAAAGGTCTCGCCGCGGGTCAGCGCGAGATGCAGGCCGTCGATGGCACGCACGAGGCCCGCGTCGGCATCCAGCTGAACCCGCAGGTCGTCGATCTCAAGCATCGGCGACCCCCTTGCGCTGGAAGACACGCGGCCGGGTGGAGCGGGCCTTGGGATCGAAAGCGTCGCGCACGCCATCGGCAAACAGATTGGCCGCCAACACCAGGCCAACCATGAAACCGAAGGCCGCCGCGAAACTCCACCAGACCACCGGGTCGCGCGACATCTCGGCGCGGGCCAGGTTGATCATGCTGCCGAAGCTGTTCATGACCGGGTCGACGCCGACGCCGACATAGGTCAGCACGGCTTCGTACAGGATGAGTTCGGAGAAGCTCAGCACGACCGTGATCAGGACCAGGTGCATGACGTTGGGCACGATGTGGCGGSCCATGATCGCCAAGTCGCCGACGCCGAAGGCCGTCGCCGCCTGCACGTAGTCAAGCTCGCGCAGCTTCAAGGTCTCGGCG